>CAKOMC010000001.1 GCA_934096535.1 uncultured Bacilli bacterium
AGCACTTTTTCTTTTCAAATGCTAAAATCATTATATATTATATGTTAGCACTTGTCAATATATGAGTGCTAATTTTTGAAATTTTTTTCGCCTTTGTTAATAACATATATCCAAATAATATATATCTAAGATAAATTGAAATTGAAACTATTTCTATTAATTTTTAGCCTTTCTTTTATTATATTTACCAGTAACAATTAATAAAGCATAAAGAAATTTTTCTAAATATTTTAATACTAGCCGAATTTAATCCTACTTAAATAAACTTTTACAGCAAAAAAAAGAAACTACTATTCTTCAGTAGTCTCTTCTTCATCATTAATATTTAAATCAATATCTTCGTTAACAGAATCATCATTGTTTTCTGTTTCATTAGTATCAATTACATCAGTACTTGTTACTTCATCAGTTACATCATCACTCATAAGTTTATCTTCTAATGCTTCACTAGCATCATCTTCGATAAATTCTTTTTCAAGTTCAAATTTAACATCTGAATATTGTTTAGCACCAGTACCAGCAGGGATTAATTTACCAATAATAACATTTTCTTTTAATCCTCTTAAGTGGTCTACTTTACCTCTAATTGCAGCATCAGTAAGAACTCTTGTAGTTTCTTGGAATGATGCAGCTGATAAGAAGGAATCAGTTTCTAATGACGCTTTAGTAATACCAAGCATAATTGGAAGACCAGTTGCTGGAACTCCACCTGTAAGTAATACTGGTTTATTAGCTGCAGCAAATTCATTTAGAGTTACTGATAAGCCAGCAACTAAGTTAGTATCACCGCCATCTAATACTTTCATCTTTGAAATCATACGGCGTACGATAACTTCGATATGTTTATCAGAAACATCAACACCTTGTGATTTATATACTTTTTGAACTTCTTTAACAATATATTGTTGAGCTGTAATTGGATCAGTTACCGCAAGTAATTCTTTTGGCGCAATAGAACCAGTTGTTAATGGATCGCCGGCTTTAACAGTTTGACCTAATTCAACACATAGCTTCGTATTGTAGTTTGTAATATGTTCTCTAGCTTCAACATCATTTTCAATAACAATCTTAAATTTAAAGTTATTTTCTTCGATACTAGCAATTTTACCACCGATTTCAGCAATAGTTGCTTTACCTTTTGGATTTCTAGCTTCGAATAGTTCTTCAACTCTTGGAAGACCTTGAGTAATATCGCCACCGGCAACACCACCTTCGTGGAAGGTACGCATGGTTAACTGAGTACCTGGTTCACCGATTGATTGAGCTGCCATAATACCAACAGCCTCACCTGTTTCAACCATATTACCAGTTGCAAGGTTACGACCATAACAATGTTGACATACACCGTTAACGGTATTACAAGTTAGAACACTTCTAATCTTAACGCTCTTAATTCCAGCATTAATTATCTTATTAGCAAGAGTCTCAGTAATATATTGGTTTTTATCAACAATAACTTCTTTAGTTTCAGGATTAATTACTTTAGTTGCAGTATAACGACCAATAATTCTTTCAATTAATGGTTCAATCATTGTATTAGATCTTTCATCGATAAAGTCTGTAACTTCAACACCATTAATAGTGCCACAGTCTTCTTCTTTAACAACAATATCTTGAGCAACATCAACTAAACGACGAGTTAAGTAACCTGAATCGGCAGTTCTTAGGGCAGTATCAACAATACCTTTACGACCACCTCTGGTTCCAATAAAGAACTCGGTTACATTACAGCCTTCAATTAAGTTGGACTTAATTGGGATTTCAATAGTTTCACCAGTAGGTTTAGCAATTAAACCACGCATACCAGCAAGTTGATTGAATTGGTTAGCCGAACCACGAGCACCAGAATTCATCATCATGAATATTGGATTCATAGTATTTTTCTTAGCAATAGTTTGTAATTCGTTAGAAATATCACTAGTTGCTTTAGCCCATAAAGCACAAACATTTTTATAACGTTCATCTTCGGTAATTAAACCCCTGGTGAACTCTTTATTAATTTTGTTAACTTTCTTTTGAGTTTCATCAATGATTTGTTGTTTATTATCAGATACAATAATATCATTCATGGAAATAGAAATACCAGCCACAGTTGAATATTTGAATCCTAAATCTTTTAGTTTATCTAACATAACTGATGTTTCCGTAGTCTTATAACGCTTAAAGACTTGGGCAATCAACTTACTTAATGTCTTCTTAACAAATGGTTCCGCAAGAGGCATCTTAGCAATTTCTGTTTTTAAATCTGTTCCCATTGGTAAGAAATATTTATCAGGCGTAATACCGGTAATATTAGCATCACTTGGTTCGTTAACATATGGATAAGAATCTGGTAAAATTTCATTAAATTTAATCTTACCAACAGTAGTAACTAAATACTTATCTTTTTGTTCATCAGTGAATAATTTATGAGTAAAACTGGCAACTGGAATAGCAATTCTAGTATGTAGAGAAATATCTTTTCTTTCATAAGCCATTAGGGCTTCGTTGCAGTTCTTATAAGCTTTACCTTCATTTTCTAAACCAGCCTCTTCAATAGATAGATAGTAGTTACCTAAAATCATATCTTGTGATGGAGTAACGATTGGTTTACCATCAGAAGGTTTTAAAATGTTATTAGCACCTAACATTAAGATTCTTGCTTCGGCTTTAGCCTCTTCAGATAATGGTACATGAACAGCCATTTGGTCGCCATCGAAATCGGCGTTAAATGCTGCACATACAAGTGGGTGCAAACGCATTGCTTTACCACCAACTAATACTGGTTCAAAGGCTTGAATACCTAAACGGTGTAGGGTTGGAGCACGGTTTAACATTACTGGATGTTCAGTAATTACATCTTCAACAACATCCCAAACACATTCATCTTTGTTATCAATTAACTTTTTAGCTCCTTTAATATTATGAGCAAGTCCTCTTTCAACTAGACCATGAATAACATGGGGTTTAAATAGCTCTAAAGCCATATCTTTAGGAAGACCACATTGATACATCTTTAATGATGGACCAACAACGATAACAGAACGACCAGAATAATCAACGCGTTTACCTAATAAGTTTTGACGGAAACGACCTTGTTTACCTTTTAACATACTAGATAATGATTTTAATGGACGATTACCAGCAGCAGTTACACTTCTACCATGACGACCATTATCAAATAAGGAGTCAACAGCTTCTTGTAACATACGCTTTTCATTTTGAACAATGATAGTTGGTGCTCCTAATTCTAGTAATTTCTTTAAACGATTATTACGGTTAATAATACGACGATATAAATCATTTAAATCACTAGTAGCAAAACGGCCACCATCTAATTGAATCATTGGGCGTAAATCTGGAGGAATAACAGGAAGAGCTGTTAGAATCATCCATTCAGGACGATTACCCGAATCTTTGAAGGCTACTAAACAATCAAGACGCTTAACTAAACGAATTCTCTTTTGACCAGTAGCACCATCTAATTCTTTTCTTAAATCTTCAATTTCTTTATCTAAATTTACTTCTTTTAATAAGGTTTGGATAGCCTCAGCCCCCATACCTACTTTAAAAGCATTGCCATATTTTTCATAATATGCACGATATTCTTTATCAGATAAGGTTTGTTTCTTCTCTAATGGAACATTCCCTGGGTCTAAAACAACATAAGAAACATAATATAATACTTCTTCTAAGTCTCTTGGTGACATATCAAGAACAAGACCCATTTTAGAAGGAACACCTTTAAAGAACCAAATGTGAGAGCAAGGAGCAGCAAGTTCAATATGTCCCATGCGTTCACGACGCACTTTACTTGATGTTACTTCTACTCCGCAACGATCACATATTACATTTTTATATCTTAAGCGTTTATATTTACCACAAGCACACTCATAATCCTTAATTGGTCCAAAGATTTTTTCGCAGAATAAACCATCTCTTTCTGGTTTTTGCGTACGATAGTTAATAGTTTCTGGTTTTTTTACTTCACCATAAGACCACTCGCGGATTTTTTCAGGGGAGGCAATAGATACCTTGATACCTCTAAAATTATTTACATCCATCATATAATTTCATCCTCCTCTTCTTCTAGAATATTTCCGTCTTCAGGAAATTCTAAATCATCCAAATCATCATCTTCGTCTTCTTCATCTTCTAAATAATCATCATCAGGTTCTTCTTTTTTTGATTCATTATTAGCATTCTCATTAACTTCATTTGTTAATTCTTTAATTTTTAAAGCATCAACTGGTTCATCATCAGTTTCCATTTCCTTTAAATCAACTAACTTATCGTTTTGATCTAAAATTTCAACATCTAAACCTAGAGCTTGGAATTCTTTAATTAATACTCTAAATGATTCTGGAATACCAGCTTCATCAATTGGTTTACCCTTAACTAATGATTCATAAACTTTAACACGACCCATAACATCATCGGCTTTAATAGTCATCATTTCTTGTAGGACATTTGCAGCACCATAAGCATATAGAGCCCAAACTTCCATTTCTCCGAATCTTTGACCACCAAATTGTGCTTTACCACCTAATGGTTGTTGAGTAACCATTGAGTAAGGTCCTGTACTTCTAGCATGAATCTTATCATCAACCATGTGATGAAGTTTTACCATATACATAACACCAACAGATACCCTATTTTCAAAGGCATCACCAGTACGACCATCGTATAACACAGTCTTACCATCATGGGCAAGTCCAGCTTCTTCCATTTGTTCATAAATTTCATCTTGGCTTGCTCCATCAAATACTGGTGTAGCATATTTAACTCCTAAGTTTTTACCAGCCATACCTAAGTGTAATTCTAAAATTTGACCGATATTCATACGAGAAGGAACACCTTGTGGGTTTAAGACAATATCCACTGGCGTACCATCTGGCATGTAAGGCATATCTTCTTCTGGTAAAATTAGAGAAATAACACCTTTATTACCATGACGACCAGACATCTTATCGCCGACTTGAATCTTACGCTTTTGAATAATATAAACACGAACTATTTTTGAAACACCAGCAGGTAGTTCATCAGAGTTTTCTTTAGTATAAACTTTAATATCATGAACAATACCACCAGCACCGTGTTCTACTTTTAAAGAAGTATCTCTTACTTCACGAGTTTTTTCACCGAAAATTGCATGTAACAATTTTTCTTCAGCTGTTAATTCTTGAACACCTTTTGGTGTAACCTTACCTACTAAGATATCACCATCTTTAACTTCGGTACCAATACGAACAATACCATTGGCATCTAAGTTCTTACGAGCATCTTCACCAACATTTGGAATATCTCTCGTAATTTCCTCAGGTCCTAATTTAGTATCACGACATTCAATATCATAGTGTTCAATATGTAGTGATGTATAAACATCATCTTTAACTAATCTTTCATTTAAAACAACAGCATCTTCATAGTTATAACCATTACAAGTCATAAAGGCTACTAACATATTTTTACCTAACGCAAGCTCACCATTTTTAGTTGATGGACCATCAGCAATAACTTCACCACGATGAACATTATCACCCTTCTTAACAATGGGATGATGATTAATAGTTGTAGCGGAGTTACTTCTTTCATAGTTGGCTAAATGATAAGTATCAGTGCCTTTAGCATTCTTAACAATAATTTTTTTACCATCAGCATAATCAACAACACCATCAGCCTTAGCAATAATTGTTGAACCAGAATCTCTAGCGGCAATGTATTCAACACCAGTACCAACGATAGGAGATTCACAAGTTAATAGAGGAACAGCTTGGCGTTGCATGTTCGCACCCATTAAGGCTCTATGGGCATCATCATGTTCTAAGAATGGAATGCAACTTGTCGTAATTGATACAATTTGACTCGGTGCAACATCAATAAAGTCAACATCTTCACGCTTAACCATAACGGCTTCGCCATCTAAACGAGCAATTACTTTTTCATCTAAAATTTCATCACCATTCATATTAATAGCAGCCGATGCAATATTATAGTCTGCCTCTTCATCAGCAGTTAAATAAACGATTTCATCTGTTGCATGACAATTAACAACCCTACGATATGGAGTCATTAAAAATCCATATTCATTAATCTTAGCATAACTTGCTAAAGAAGTAATTAAACCGATATTTTGACCTTCTGGAGATTCGATTGGACAAATTCTACCATAGTGACTTGAGTTAACATCACGAACATCCATACCAGCACGATCTCTGGCAAGTCCACCTGGCCCTAAAGAAGACAAACGCCTCTTATCAGTAAGTTCAGCAATTGGGTTAATTTGTTCCATGAATTTTGACAACTGAGAAGAGCCAAAGAATTCTTTTAAAGCTGCTGTAACAGGTCTAATATTAATTAATGTTTTTGGGGTAATTGACTCAATTTCTTGGGTAGTCATACGCTCACGAATAACGCGTTCCATACGAGCCATACCAACATTGAATTGTTTTTGAACTAACTCCCCTACTTGTCTTACACGACGATTTGATAAGTTATCAATTTCATCATCGCGACCAATACCTTCTTGTAAGTCTAAGTAATAAGATACTGATGCATAAACATCTGAAATAGTTAAACGACGACTATCGATAGTTGGATCATTACCAATAATTTCAATAACTTTAGTTTCATCTTTCTTATTATAAACTTTAACTGTTTGAACTTTGTTATATTCGTCTAATTCTTCGTTAATCATTACTTCCTTAATGTTGTAACCATTACTAAATATTGGACGAACTTTTTCTAGAACATCTTTAGTTACTAAAGTACCAGTACTAGCAACTACATTACCATTTTCATCTTTAATATCTTCAGCTAACGTGCAACCGATTAAACGATCTAAAACATTTAGTTTGCGATTTAATTTATAACGACCTACTTTTGCCAAGTCATATCTAAATTTATCAAAGAATCTCGTAATTAACTGATTCTTAGCACTATCAAGAGTTGCTGGTTCACCTGGTCTTAATTTCTCATAAATTTCGATTAAGGCTTCATCAGTATTTTTAGTGCTATCTTTTTCAATTGAATTCTTAATGTAAGGATTTTCTCCAAAAAGTCCTAAAATATCTTCATCACTTGAAAGACCTAATGCTCTTAAGAAAGTCGTAATAGGTACTTTTCTTGTACGATCAATACGAACATATAAAATATCTCTTGCATCAAGTTCATATTCTAACCAAGTTCCGTGATTAGGAATTAACTCTGATGTAATAACACGGCGTCCGTTTTTATCTACTTCTTTTTTAAAGTAAATAGATGGGCTGCGGACTAATTGCGATACGATAACTCTTTCAGCGCCATTGATAATAAATGTCCCAGCATCTGTCATCATAGGAATATCGCCTAAGAATATTTCTTGTTCCTTAACTTCGCCTGTTTCATGAATGAATACTCTTGCTAATACCTTTAATGGTGCTGCATAGTTTACCATGCGTTCTTTTGCTTCTTTAATTGAATATCTTGGCTTATCAAAATAATAATCACCAAGTTCTACCGTAATATTGCCAGTGAAGCTTTCTACAGGAAATAAATCATCAATAGATTCTTTAATACCTTCGTCTAAGAACCATTGATAAGATTTCTTTTGAATTTCTAGTAGATCTGTCAATTCTAAGGTGTTTTTAATTTTGCTGAAGGTGCGTCTTTCAGCATGATCTCCAAATTTTTTTGTCTTAAATGCCACTTGCATTCACCCCTATACCTAATATTTTTTGAGTACCTTTTAAATACGTCAACAATTTTCGATTTTATAAAATTTATCTAGTCTTGTCAACATTTTTAGCCTTAATTACATAAAAACCCTTGCACTTTTCAACTAGATTTACATCATAGTCGGGTTTTAGTAGATTAATTATACTCTTGGCTCCTTGATCTTTTCTTATAACAAACCACAATTCGCCATCATCATTTAAATGTTTTAACGAATCAAGTAGTATCTTTTCCACTACTACTTTCCCTGCCCTTATAGGAGGATTTGTTACAATCAAATCATAATTTTTATCGATACTACTTAAAGCATCGCTATAAAAGGCTTTTGCATCCACCTTATTGTTCTTAATATTCATATTGGCTAAATGAATTGCACGGTTATTAACATCAACCATATCAAATTTACTGTTAAGTAATTTAGAAAGGCTAATGCCAATAAAACCGTAACCACATCCAACATCTAAAGCGTTAATGTTTTTTTTATCATAATTTTTAAGAAGAACTTTAACTAGATTTAGACTGCCAAAATCTATTTTATCCTTAGAGAAAACGCCATTATCAGAGGTAAATAAAAAAGGAACATTATTTACTTCATAACTTATTGTGCGTAATTCACTTTTTAAGTTTTCGTTATTTGTAAAATAATGTTCCAACTTTATCACCATTCCCGTTTCCCCATAAGGCAAATATATCTAAATTATAGTCTATTTAGAAAAAAAATGCAAGTTCTTATTGACAAAAAATGAAAAGTTTTGCTATAATTAAAAAGTGTCAGGAAAAAATGGCGATGTAGCTCAGTTGGCTAGAGCATCCGGTTCATACCCGGCAGGTCGAGAGTTCGAATCTCCCCGTCGCTACCATTTGATTATTACTAGGTTTCAGCCTAGTTTTTTTATATCTTCTTATTTTAAAAGCCTCTTGATATTCTCTGAGTTTTCTTCAATCTTCTTTTATATTTTAAAATTTTTTACATTTATCCCCTCTTTTCTGTCTTATAAGTCTTAATATACTTTGACCTTTTTTACATTTTAATTATTTTTATTTTAATACATTTTGACATTTGTATATGTTTTTTTCTAATTTTCTAAAAATCGATATAATTATAAAAACAAAGCTTATTACCTAAAGAAAAACTAAATAAGATTATTTAGCATACTAAAAGCTATTTTCTCTTATTTAGTTTTTTTGTGTGATTAATATTATTAAAAATTATTTAAGAATTACTTTTCTAACGGTTTAAATTTATTCATTATGGCTTCACTTACCTTAAGACCATCGATAGCAGCACTAGTAATACCACCAGCATACCCAGCTCCTTCACCACTTGGATAAAGCCCTTCAATATTGGACTCATAGTTTTCATTTCTAATTATTCTAATTGGACTCGAAGTTCGAGCCTCAATTCCACAAAGGAGGGCCTCTTTATCAGCAAAGCCTTTTATTTTTCTATCAAAATTTTCTATTCCTTCTTTTAAAGCTATGTTCAAATTATTTGGCAGCAACTCATTTAAATTGGCTATTCTGTAACCGCCTTTTATTTTGGGTTCTAATTTTCCAATATTCTTGGGCTTTTTATTATCTTTATAATCACCATAAGTCTCAGTAGGAATTAAACCGTTCCCCAACTGATAAGCTTTTTCTTCTAAATTTCTTTGAAACTTAATGCCCGCAAACAAATTATTTCCATAATCATTTTCATTAACCGTTACAATTAAAGCACTATTAGCAATCCCACTATCTCTTTTCGAATAGCTCATACCATTAATACACAATTTATTGGCCTCACTTGAGGCATTAACCACATAACCACCGGGGCACATGCAAAAACTATAAACGCCCTTACCATTACTGGCTTTAAAAGTTAATTTATAAGAAGCTACGGGTAATCTATCATCTAGAAGACCATACTGATTTTTATCAATTAAACTTTGTGGGTGCATAATTCTAATACCAACCGCAAATGGTTTATTTTGCATAGCAACACCTTTAGCATTTAAGAGATAAAATGTATCCCTAGCTGAATGGCCTATCGCTAAAAGGACTGCTGAACAAGGCAAAGTTTCTTTACCATTTAAAACCACACTTTCTAATTTATTGTCTTTAATATTTAAATCGGTAAGTTTAGTTTCAAATAAAAATTTGCCACCAAGTCTTTCAATACTTTTACGCATATTAATAATAACTTCTCTTAAAACATCCGTCCCAATATGAGGTTTATTAACATAAGTTATTTCTTTATTAGCGCCAAAAGAAGCAAAAGTCTCCATCACATACTGGTATCTTCCAACTTTATCATTTACTAAGGTATTAAGTTTACCATCAGAAAAAGTCCCGGCACCACCTTCGCCAAATTGAATATTACATTCCGTATCTAGTTCGTTAGTTTGCCAAAACTTCTCTACTTTAGTAACTCTTTTTGCGATTTCACAACCGCGTTCAACTATAATAACCGGATAACCATTTCTAACTAAGTTTAAACTAGCAAATAAACCTGCCGGACCACTACCTACAGCAATAATAGGCTTTTTTAAAGGTATAATTCCTTGAGGTCTAAATTCATATTTAACATCTTCGCCCATGACGATATCTTTATTATTTGCTCCTAATAATTTTTCTTCTAAATTTTTATCTAGTTCACACAAGACTTCATAAACATAATATACATCAGGCTTTTTCCTGGCATCAATTGATTTTTTTACAATTTTATAATTTAAATTATAATTCTTTGGCAATTTTAATTTTTTTAAAATACTTAATTTTAGATTAGCAGCACTATCTATATCATATTTTAGTTTTATCTCTCTTATTCTTAGCATATATCCTCACTTACTACAATACTTGATAGCCAAGCAAAGCCTAAGTTAAAGCCCCCACAAATACCATCAACATCCAAAATCTCTCCTGTATAATAAAGTCCAGCATATTCTTTATCTTCTAAAGTAGTCTTTACTCTATTAATAGGAATACCGCCAGTAACAACTTGTCCTTTAAATATCTCTTTGGTTTCTCTAATTTCTAAAGTTAAATCACTTAAGTTATTAATTAAATCATTTTTTTCTTTCTTAGTTAAACTTTTATAATGACAATTACTCTTTATACCAGCCTTACTAACTAAAATATAAAGTAGTTTATAAGGAATAATACTTTCTAATAGTTCAATAACGGTTCTTTGATACAGGGTATTATCTCGTAAAGTCAACCATTTATCGATATTTTCTTTTTCTATATTAGGTAAAAAATTTAGATGAATTTTAACTTTTTGCTTTTGGTATAAAGCTTTACTTACAAGCGAACTTAAGTTCATAACGCAAATACCACTGATACCATAATCAGTTAGTTGAACTTCACCTAAATCACTTTTAAGAAATTTATCATTTTCATAGATACTTACTCTTGCTTCTGCTCTTATACCGGACCATTTATTAAAGAAATCACCATTTAAAACTAGAGGACATAAAGCCGGCAAAATTGGCGTCATTTTAATTCCTAGTGAATTTAGTAATTCATAATTAGCATTTTCTTTTAAACCGGCCTTACTTCCTATTGCAATAATTATCTTATCGAAAAGCATTTTCTTACCATTTACCATAATTTGATATTTATTTTCTTTTCTTTTAATATTATTAATCTCACTATCTAAGATAGTCTTAATTTTTAGACGCTCAATTTCTGTTAAAAAAGCATTTAATACGGAAGTTGCCATATTACTCATTGGATAATAATAACCATTTTTGATTCTAGGTACTAAACCAAGGCTATTTAAAAATTCTTTAACTTTTAAAATATTTTCTTCATTGACAATCGTTTTTAAAAATTCATAATCACTTGTATAATATTTATCTACACCTATATCTTGATTAAAATAATTACAACGACCATTACCAGTCATCAAAATTTTTTTACCCAAAGTACTATTTTTTTCTAAAATAGTTACATCAAATCCCTCTCTATTTAAAAGAATAGCACTCATCATTCCAGAGGCGCCACCACCAATAATACCAACTTTCATATTTTAATTCCTTTCCAAGTTTTATAAGATATGTAATCTTGCATTTCTAATAATATCTAATAACTATATCTAATTTTTTTCTTTTCTAATCTTACTTTAACGATATCACCGAAATAAAATTATTTTATGTTATTTAATTTTTACAAGTAGCAAAATATTAAATTGCACTACTTTCCTCTGTTTCGATTATATCATAGCCTTAATTATTTATATATTAAAACATTAGAATAAACAAAAAAAGTTCCTATTACAGAACTTTAATAATCTAACTGGTGGAGGATAAGGGATTCGAACCCTTGACCCCCTGCGTGCAGGGCAGGTGCTCTAGCCAGCTGAGCTAATCCCCCAGTCGTCAACAACAAATTAATCTTATCATAGAGATATTATTTTTGCAAGTAAAAAATAACTTTTTTTGTCAATTTTTTTACTTTTGTATAAAATTATATCTTTTTATATGCTAGATGGTTTTATTGTAGTTCAATTTTTATAATCTGACGCATATCCAAAACCTTGCCATTTTCTAAATAAATCTTTTTTAAGGAATTATCTATCATTTTTATCTTATCTATTATTTGATAAAACTTCGGATAACGGTAAAAAGTTAGAAGCACGACACTGCCTCGTGCGTATGCACATTTTAGCGTCTCTTCTAACTCATTATATTGGTCAATTGACAATTCCGGCATTTTAGGATAATTTCTTTTATTAACCAGTTCATTTTTTACCTCTTTAGTTTTATATAAAGATTCAAAAGCTTGCCATTTAATTTGTCCACGATTACGCACTATGACCACCTATTTTACCATTTCTGTCGATGGCAGTTGAATCTGAAAGTAAGTTCGATGCTTTAATAATACTATTATTACCATATTTTTCTTTAATTTTATCTACAGTCTCATTTAGTTTTTTATTATCTTCCACAACCTCAACATTGTTAAACAAATTGAGCTGTAAGGAAGTATCACTAGTAAGACTGCCGGCTGCAATACTTACTTTTCTAATTGGCATACCATTATAAAATTTATCAAAAATATTGGTACAAACAAAGAAAAATTCATCTTCATCACTTGTTGGATTTACCTTTACGGTATGGTAAAATCCTCCACCGACATCTATACTATACCCAATTTCAAGGCCAATTATACCTGCATTTTTCTTATTTTTCCGTAAACGCCTACAAACGACTTCGATAGTCTCACGGATAATTATTTTAATATTATTACCATCATAATCTTTAAATAATACTTGACTATTAGAATAACTAGAGCTTTTAGGAGGCATTTTAAAATCACTTATAACCGATTCATCAATTCCATTGGCATGTTCCCACAGCTCTTCACCAATGACACCAAATTTTTTCTTTAAAAGTTTTTTATCATATCTAGCAATATCACCAATATAATATAATCCTATAGCATTAAGACGAGCTTCCATTCTAGAGCCAATCGACCACATTTTTGATAAAGGCGTTATCGGCCACAATTTTGTTGGAATATCATCATAAGTCCACTTCGCTATCCCATCTTTATATTTCTTAGCCTCAACATCCATGGCAACTTTAGCTAGTAACATATTTGGTCCTATCCCACAATTGGCTGTAAGGCCGGTCTTTTCTGTTATAGTTTCTAATATCTTTTTGGCTAAATCACGGTCTGACATCTGATACATTTTTAAATAATTTGTTACATCTAGAAAACACTCATCAATCGAATATATATGCAAATCTTCTTCACTGACAAAATCTAAATATATATCAACAACTTCTTTACTTTTCTTAATATATAAACTCATTCGAGGTGGCACAATTTCATATTTCACCCATGGGGGAATCTCATAAAGACGCGTTCGAGATTTAATACCTTTACTTTTTAAATAGGGAGTAATAGCCAAAGTAATAGCGCCCTTCCCTTGCTTGGGGTTAGCTACTACTAATGGGGTAGTAAAAGGATTAATATTTCTTTCTACGCATTCACATGATGCAAAAAAGCTTTTTAAATCAATGCACATAATATGTCTTTCCATGAATTTTACCTCCCCGCGATTTTCATTTAATTTTTTGTTCTATTTACTAAATAATTCTATCTTTTAATTTTAAATTTAAAATTAATCTTCTGCAAACCTGCTAAAAAGCATTTATATTATACTAAATTTAAACTCATATATGTAAAAATTCATAGATATTTTTGTTTTATCTATGAACTTTGTCATTGCATATTTCTGCTAAGAGCTTTTTTAAAACCAAATCTCGTTTATCACCACAAGAAGTATCTATATATCTATAATTGTATTCTTGACATTCCTTCAAAACAATTTTATTTCTTTCATAAAATCTTTCTACACATTCATCTAGATATTTTTCATTAACTTGAGCAATCCAATCTGTTTTCTTAGCATAGTGAATTACATTATATTTAATTTCTTCTTTTGAACAATTAGGATATATTAAGAAATAAATATTTTCTTTAGAAAGTTCAGAAATTTTTGCTAAATCATGTGGCAAATAATCATACATATCAATAACAATATTAGTATCTTCGTTCTTTGTTTCCTCTAATGATTTATTAACTATAGTTTTAAAAAAGTGGAATTTTAATTCATCAGATAATTCATCAAATTTTATATCTAATCCCTCTTCTAAATATGCTTGTAAATTATCCAAGGAAATCCTGCTAAATCCTTTTTTTACCAATTTAAAGGCTAAAGTAGTCTTGCCACTTCTAGCATTGCCTCCTAATATAACTAATTTTCCCATTAATTTTTTCTCCTTTTCATATTTTCATCTAAAGTTTTAAAACAATACTTTTCTTCACCAGATTCAATGAAGTAAATAGGGATATTATAATCTTTAAAAGCTTCAATTATCATTCTTTCATGTTTCTTACTTTTTCTTGCGGCTAGCATATTGTGCATAACATCTTCTTTATTTGGAAAACTTTGAAACCATTGTTTACTTGCCATTCGCTGTTGCCAAATTTCATCATTTTCTACCATTAAAATATATACATCTATCTCTAAATCGTCTCTATTTGCAAATTTTTCTAAAAAATATTTAACAATATCTCCACGACCAGTCCAAATATCATTGTCCTGTCCCTTTATCAAAAGAACATCAGCACTACTTTGCAGAAAATCTAAAGTATCAGTCATAATACATGCTCTTCTATTTTTTGCATTATCTCTATTAAAATACTCGTTATCCTCCTGCATTTTACTATCATCATAAATAAAAGCATCAACTATTTTTGGCAAAACCAACTTATCATCAACTATTGTATTTTGACAAGCAACAATATGTTTATTTTGCAAGTCCAACTCTTCTAAAGCTTTAGCATTACCATTTAAAAGTTTATTTATTAAAGTCTTTTTGCCTGTTGCTGATTGTCCGTAAATCCAAATTATCTTTTTCATAAATATAATTCCTTTCTGTTTACATTTTTTCACTTAAAAATTCATTTAATTATCTTCTGATATAGAAAAATTCATGGTTTTTATTTTATCTATGAATTCTTTTCTATTTTCTTCTGGGCCTTTTCAAAAGGTCTTCTTTGTATTTTCTTGAAAGTATCACCTATCCAAGTAAAGAATCTAACAATCATACTTATTACTACTAAAATAGCTAAGCCGATAAAGACATATAAAACCATTAAAGCTTGTTTGTTATAAAGTTCAAAGGAAAAATTAATATTATTAGTTCCTGATACAATATTATCAAACTGCCAAGTTAATGTCTTACCATCTTCACTAACATTTGTAGCATTATTGCTTAAAGACTTTTGGGGTAAATGCAAAGTAAATTCGTAACTTACCTTTGGTGGTACAACCATATCTGTTAAAGTACTGCTATTATTGGCAATGGCATCAGTCAAATTAACATAGAAATCAGCTGTATATTGATTTTTCAATACTTTTTCAGTACGACTAAAAATATAAAGTTCATTTTGAATATCGCTGTATAACAAATCATATAAATTAATTTTAATATTATCAGTTTGACTTATGGTATCAATATCTTTGATACTGGCACTAACTTTATAGCCAAAGTTATCTTCATCTTCATAATCTGTAACGGTATATCCATTATTACGCAAATAATTTATATTTTTACTACTAAACAATTCATTAAAAGTTTTATTGCCTAAATATTCTTTATCTAAAGTAATTAAATAAGTAATATTCATGCTTTTGTCTTTATTTACTTCCATATTTGTACTTATTGTACTACAACCACATAATATGATTACTAATAATCCTAACAACACACTCTTTATTTTTTTCATAACTTTCTACTCTTTCTTAATCTTTCTAACTTTTTAGTTTAATCAATAGCTTTAATACATATTTCTTAAACTTATATTTTTTTATCTTTTAGTTTTTTTTCTTTAGATAAATCCTTAACTTTAGTTGGTTCAACTTCATTTTCTTTTACAAGCTCATCATCTATCTTTTTATCCTTTTCAACTCGCAATGTACTTACTTCTAAAGTCTTAGCTTCTAATACTTTATCTTTTACATCTATTACTTTAGTCTTAGCTAACATATCATGAAGTCCAAGATGATTTTCATTGGAAACAACACTAACAGCCACAACAATTTGTAAAATATTCATAAATAACGATAAACCACCAGCTACTTTTACTATTAATTCATCTGGTATAATATAAGGAATAACAATTTCAATTAAGTAAATAAAATAACCATACGCTACTAAGCTTCTTACTAAATACTTTCCAAAAGTAGCTTCTTCATTATTAATAGATACAATCTGTAAACCGGTCATTTTCTTACCTAAAGTTATCCCTTTTGTAATCATATTAAATATAACAAAATACCCAAAATAAACTACTAAATAAACAATATATGTATACCAGTTAGCTTTTAGGGTTTCTTTATAGATACTTGGGGCTTTCTCATTATAAATTCTTTTAGCTTCGCTAATTATATAGTTATATTCATCTTCACTTATCAAGGAATCATTATAAGCATCAACAATTAGATAGCCAAAATATTCATTATCCTTAATTAAAGCAGCATACTCATCTTCATCTATTACTTTGTCGTTATAATAAATAGGTAAACTACTTTGAATTAAAGTATTACTCATATTTAAACTTTTTAAAGTATTACTTTTTTCTAAAGCATTATCATAAGTTGGATTTAAATATTTAATATTTGTAATTAAAAGGGTAAGTAAAAGTACAATAGTACTATCAATTATATAAGCCAATATTCTTTTATTTAAAATCTTATCAAACATATTTTTTTCTTCTTTCTATAATTTCTTTTCAAGAAATATTATATCATTGTCCATTTTTTAGAACAACTAAAAAAGAAGTCTTTTTTTAAAACTTCTCTATAAACCCTTTTTATTCTTTAATTTATTTTCTACTAGCTGTTTTACTTGTTGGAAATTCAATTACATTATCTTCTTGAAGACTTGCAACATAATCTTTAAATTCTTTTCCTCTCAAGCTGTATTTTTCTACAATATTAACAATTTCACTTTTAGCAAAAGCTAAGGCATTAAATTGCTTAATACAACTATGTACTTCCTCTACAGAACCTCCCTTTCCTAATAATTCAATACATTTTTCAGCAACTACAATAAAAAATTCATAGTAACTATCGCCCTCATAAGCATTTACCTTCTCTTTATAATCATCTCGTAACTCTGGTCTTACATATTCAATTGAATTTACTAGTCCATTGTCTCTTAACTTTTTTTCATTTAAAGATTCTTCATAATTCATAATATTTTTAATTTTTGCCACATTTATATTTTTCATTTTTATTCCCCCTCGTTAGACCAATCTCGTCTTAACGGCTAATAGGTTAACACGAAGTTTGCTTTTTGTCAAGAAAAAGTTTTCAAGATGTTAATTTTTTTAAGGTAACAAAAAAGAGCCAAATTCTTAGCCTAAAATGCTTTAAATTATGGTTCTTCTTTTTATTTTATCCTACCTATTATTAATAGTATTTATCAAAAAATTGCTTTAACTAATTAAAAACTTCTTAATTATTTAGTTACTTTCTTTATCAGTTTCATAGCCAATGCTTAAAAGATTAGTTAATTCTTCTTCAGTTAAAGTATCAAGAGTCGCTGTATTTTTACCTTCAATCAAATTATCACTTAAAATGCGTTTCTTTTCCTGTAATTCAATGATTTTTTCTTCAACTGTTCCTTTATTAATTAATTTTAGAACTGTAACTTTTTTCATTTGACCAATACGATGAGCTCGATCGGTTGCTTGATTTTCAGCTTGAGGATTCCACCAAACATCTAAGTGAATTACTATATCAGCACTAGTTAAATTAAGTCCAGTGCCTCCTGATTTTAAAGTGATTAGAAAACAATTTGTTTTATCTTTGTTAAAAGCATCAACTAACATAACTCTATCTTTTCCAGATACGGACCCATCAATTACATAATTAGAAATGCTTTCTTTAGCAAACTCATTTCTAACTAATTCTACGGCACTTTTAAACGAACTAAATATTAATATTTTATGATTATCTTTAATTAATTCTTTAACTATTTCTAGTAATCTTTTAATCTTAACTGATTCTTCAGTATAGTCTTTATCTAAAAGAGCGGGCGAAATACATAACTGTCTTAGTCGGGTTAACAAAGTAACAATTTTAAATCTTGCTTTTGCGAATCCCTCACTAGAAATAATATTATTTATCTCTTCTTTAGTATCTTCTACCAAACTTTGATACATGGCTTTCTCAGTTTCCGACATATCTAAATACTCAATTTGTTCAATTTTATCTGGTAATTCTTTAGAAACTTCCTTTTTCTTTCTTCTTAAAATAAATGGTCTTATTTGGTAATTTAAGTTATCCAAGCGTTTTAAAGAATCATTATCTACATCTTTAATACCATAAGCTTCTCTAAATCTTACGATGGAATTTAAGTATCCCGGCATAATAAAGTCAAAGATACTCCATAATTCTAAAACCGAATTTTCCAGTGGAGTTCCGGTTAAGGCAATCTTCGTACGCGCCTTAATTTTTTTAATTTCTTTAGTCATGCCCGCTTGATAATTTTTAATAGCTTGTGCCTCATCAATAATACAAACTTCAAATTCTTTATTTTCATACTCATCATTATCGTTACGAACTAAACCATAAGTCGTAATAAAGATATTATAATCCTCAAAACTTTGCATGATTTCTTGACGCTTTTTCTTATTTTCGGCAACTGCTACATATTTAAGTTCAGGGGCAAACTTTTGAAATTCTTTTTCCCAGTTATAAACTAATGATGTTGGCGATACAATTAAAATTTTAGCCTCAGGTTTTTCTTGAAGCAATTTTCTTAAGAAAATAATGGCTTGTAAGGTTTTACCTAACCCCATTTCATCAGCTAAAATGCCTCCTAAATCACATTTATAAATTGTATATAACCATTTAACTCCATCTTTTTGATAGTCACGAAGTAATTCTTTTTCTTCTTTAGTAAAAGTAACACTAGCTTTTTTATAAGCACTAAAATTTTTAATAAATTCATCAAATTTACTATTAGTACTTATCTCTTGATAACGATTATTCTTTAAACTTTCAATAAAGAAAGCTCTATATTTAGGAATTGTAATATTTTTTTTCTTTAAATCCTTAGAGTCAATATCTAAATCTGTAGTTAAAGCCTCAAAATCTTCTAAATCTTGGTTATTAAATAAAGATATAATATCACCACTTTTTAGACGATAATACTTTTTCTTACTTTTAATTGCGGTAAGTAAGGAAGCTACTTCTTTATTATCAACATTATCAATAGCAAAGTCATACGATAAGATATTATTCTTACCAATGGAGAAATTAGACCTTACTTTCGTATCTTTAAATATTTTCAATTTTTTAATTTTTTCTGTCGTAAACACAGTATAATTTTCCGTAAAGTAAGAAAGACCATTATCCAAAAAGTTATAAGTACTATCCATATCTAAAATAACAAATTTCTTTTTATCTTGAACAAAACCATAATTAATTAAATCATTAACTGCTTTCTTTTCAAATTCATTATCTCTTACAACATCTTTAACATCATCAAAATAATTAAACTCTTCGTCCCCATATTTTAACATTACTTTAGCCGTAATACTATCTTCATTTAAATCGAAATATAAATTGATTTTTTTATCTTTAACAATTTTTATATCCTTAACATTTTCAGCTACTTCTAAAGTATTCATCGTTTTCTTTAAAAGACCATTCTTAAATAATTCTAAGTTTTCCTTGTCAAAAACAATTTCTTCAATGTCATTTTTAACCAATTTGCGAATTATTTTCATATCTTCTAATTTTAATATATATAAAATATTATTATAGATAATATAATGACATTCATCATCAACAATATTAAATTCTGAAAAGTCTTCGACATAAAATTTATACTTATCCTTATTTTGTTCTAAACGATACTGGGTTGGAAAACCATTTGTAATTTTAGTAATTAATTGTTCTTTTAAGATGAATGTTTTATTTTGTAGTAATCGTAATAATTCGCTAAATTCACGGCTATTTAGCTTTAATGGCTCATCAATTACTTCATATTTATTTATATTAACTTCAGAATAATTAAATAAGTATTCAATAATTTTAGTATTTTCTTCATTAAAGAAATAGTTATCCGGATTATAGGTTAATTTTTTGCCTAAAACCATATCGTTACTATGGAGATAAGCTTCTCTAAATTCGTTAAATTTATCTCTATTTTTAATGGAATATTTAGTTTTTTGACCAATTTTCAACTTGACAACATAATTACCAAAAACCATTTGAATTTCTATATCAAGGCCAATTTCTTCTTTAGCTTTATTGGCACTTAGGCTATCTTTACTGACAAATCCGGCTAAAATGTCTTTCGATTTTTGAAAGGATATTTCTTCCTCGGTAAAAAAGTCATCACGCTTTTTTAAAATACAAGCTAGAACATGTTGACAAATATGATTGCATTTATAATCATCACATGTACAGGTATTAGCGATAATTTTGCCAGTTTCATCAATTTTTATGCCTACTTTAAAACTGCCACTATAAAAAATGTCAATGGCAAAATCGACACTCTTGAGGCCATTTTTTTCTAATTTTATACTTGTTCGTTTTATGTACCACTCTGGTATTGACATTGCTCGGTAATATAAATAATCACCATATTTAGCTCTAATGTTTTCTACAATCCCCATAACTGCTCCCCTAACTATTTAAATAGCAAGTCTTTTACTTGACTATCTTTTTTATTTAATTCTCTCATTTATATCATTTCTAAATCTAATTTACTCATTTTTAAACTACTTGAAACACAAAAAATTTCAAATATTTGGTTTCAGGTATTCCCATTATTTCTGGATGATCTGGAGCTGCATAAGCCTTTTTTACTACTCTTAAAGTAACCCCAGCCATAATGCTAGCATTAAATATTGCTTGCGTAAAATCTTCTTCGCTTGCATAATGTGAACAAGAGGCGGTTGCTAAATAACCACCACGAGGTAGGGACCTCATCGCTAGGTAATTGATTTCTTGATAACCTCGCAGTGCACTTTTAATGGTGTCTTTTGACTTAGTAAAGGCAGGGGGATCAAGAATAATAAGGTTAAACTCCTTACTTTTACTATCAACTAGTTTTCGTAAGTAATCAAAAAGATCGGCACATTCAGTTTCAATTTTTAAATTATTTAAAGCAAAATTTTTTCTGGCATCTTCTAAAGCTTTTTCTGAAATATCTAAAGCCACTACTTTTTTGGCGCCACCCAAAGCGGCATTCATTGCAAATGAGCCAGTATGCGTACAACAATCTAAGACTGTCATGTCTTTAGCCAAATTTCTGATTGTCAAGCGATTATATTTTTGGTCTAAGAAGAACCCTGTTTTTTGCCCTTCTTTAAAATCAACTAAGTATTTTAAACCATTTTCTTCAATTTCGGTTGTTGTCTTATCTTCTAAAACAGGTACCCCTTCATACCAACCAACATATTCTTCTAAACCTTCTTTTTCTCTTAAAGCCACATCACATCTTAAATAAATACCTCTAATTTTAAAATACTTACTTACAACATCGTATAAAGCTTTTAAAATAATATCTTTTCTAACATCTATTCCTAAAGATAATATTTGGACAACTAGACAATCGTTAAACTTATCAACAGTTAAACCTGATAAAAAATCCGCTTCCCCATAAATAAGACGAAAAGCATTTAAATCATTAGGCATAACTTTCATGCGATAATTAAGAGCATACTCTATTCTTCTTTTAAAGAAATCATAGTCAAAAATATCATTAGCATTCCTACTAATTATTCTTAAAACAATCTTTGAATTATTATTATAAAAAGCACTCCCTAGAAATTTATCTTTACTATTTCTAACAACAACAATATCCCCATTTTTTATGGTCTTATCAGCCTTCACAATATCACTAGCAAAAACCCAAGGGTGATTATTTAAAACTTTCTTTTCTGCTTTTTGATTTATATAAACATTTAATTTTTCCACTGGCAAACACTCTTCCTAATTACTAATTTATCCTAACATAGCAATTGATTTTTCGCAACTATATTAAGTGATTATCTATCAATTTTTGTTAATTTTATTTTTTAGTAATATATTATTTTTTTATTAGCTAAGGTAAATAAAAAATAAAAAAAGAAGTAACTATCAAAATCACTTCTCTAAACATATCTTTTAAAAATTCTAAATAATTTAATTACTTATATTTCAAATAATCTAATTTATATTTTTACCTAAGTTTCTTTAAGCTATTTAACATTATCTTAAATAGTTTTCTCTACTTTTTTAAAGATATAGCACATATCATCATGATAAACTAATTCATATTCACTACTTGCTTCTAAATAATAATGTAGGGTATGAGAATCCGTAGTAAGTAAATAATCAAAATCATATCTATCAAGTATTTCTTGAGGATTAGTCTTTAAATCTTGTAAATTCATAGTATCTGGTAATAAGTCCTTACTAAAGACATCTCCTAGGCCATAGCTAAATATTTTTACTTTATCTAAGGCATTTAACTCATCTAATTTATATAACAAGTAACCACCTTGTGAATAGTCATTATATAAGCGTTTGGGTTCTAACTCTATAACCTTAGCAACAGCCTCATCACTATAAAAACCATCATTATCTATAATACCCGTATTAGTAAATGACTTTATTTGTTTATACCCAACCAAAGCTGTCCCTAACACTAAAAGACCACAAGTTAAATAATAGATTGGTTTTACAACTTTTTTAAAAGGTTTCTTTAAATAATCGTACATATCATCAGTAACAAAGAAGTATTTACCAACATTCCAGCAAGAATAAATACCATACATCCCAATAAATCTTTGACTCTTTAAAGCCATAAATAAGAACATTAATTGAAAACCAATTTCATACATTTTCATATCTTTTTTTTGTACTATTAAATTAAATAAAGGAAAAGCTATCATTATAAAGATATATAAACCTAGAAAATTATGAAAACTGGGACTATTCCATTCTAAAATATAACTAGTCATCGAATCATCTAACATATTTGTAAAAGGATATAATAACATCTTGGGACCAAAGGGATTCAAACAAGAAGCCAAAATCGTTAAGATAAGTACTATTCCTAAAGTTCTCATCTGTTTTTTATCTAATTTAAAGGTATTCCATCTATTAGGTTTAAATTTAAATATTTTAACAAAAATATCACACATGAAAACACCAATTATAAAAAGATAAATCAAACTGCTAGACCCACCATGAAAATTAACCCAAAGTATTTGTAAAACAGGTAAAGTATAAATTAGTTTTTGCGCCCATTTTTTATTATCTAAATAACTAAATAAAACATAGACTAAATAGGCTAGAAAAACAAGACTAATAATATAAGGACGAGGTCCGGTAACTTTAAAGAAGACAGTCATTAAAAGAAAATAACATAATTTAAAATCAAATAATTTTTGCCATTTTAATTTTAACATTTTGGCTATCAAGACATATAAGATTAGGAAAATGGCTAACATTATGATTATACAACCCATATCACCAATTTTATACATGATAAATTCATTTAACCATTCATGGGCTACCCAAGCTTTACCGCTTGCCCACGAAAACAATTCTTTACTAGGAATAATATGATTATTATTTATCCATTTGCCCACCACCACATGCCAAAAATAGTCATTATCCGTAATTGGCTCAAAGGCCATAAAAAGTCCTAGTAATATGCAAATAATAATTCCCATAGCTACTTATCCTTCCTAGTTTTTTCTGTTTCTTTAACAATGTAGATAGGGCGTTTTTTCGTTTCTAAGTAAGTCTTAGCTAAATATTCACCGATAATTCCTGTGCAGAATAAGTTAATTCCTCCAACAAAGAAGATAATACAAGCTAGGCTTGGCCACCCCGCAACCGGATCAGACCAAATAATCGTTCTTACGATAATGACAATTATCATAATAAATGCAATTAAGCAAAAAATCAAACCAATAAAAGCAGCAAATAACAAAGGTTCGGTTGAAAAACCGACAATTCCATCAACAGCATAGGAAAATAATTTCCAGAAATTCCATTTTGTCGTACCGGCACTGCGTTCTTGATTTTCGAATTCAATCCACTTAGTATCAAAACCGACAAAAGAAAATAACCCCTTCGAATAACGATTGTATTCTTTTAAAGAAAGGATAGCATCTACCATCTGACGAGTCATCAAACGATAATCACGGGCTCCTGCCACCATTTCGGTCTTGGAAATACGACCAATTATATCATAAAACCACTTTGTAAATAGTTTTCTTAAAGGTGAGTACCCGTTACGAGAGGTCGACTTAGTGGCAACACAATCATAGCCTTCTTCGGTAATTCCTTTATACATTTCTTCAAGCAAGGCTGGTGGATCTTGTAAATCAACATCCATCGTTGTAACAAAATCCCCCGTTGTTGCTTCTAACCCTGCATACATTCCTGCTTCTTTACCAAAGTTACGAGAAAATGATACATAACGAACTCTTTTATCTTCCTTAGCTATTTTACGCATAATTTCTAAACTTTTATCTTTTGATCCATCATTTACAAAGACAATTTCAAAATCCACATAATCCATCTTTTGCATTTGTTTAGTCATTGCCTCATAATATAAAGGAATCGCTTCTTCTTCATTATAACAAGGAACAACAATGGATATTAAATTTTTTTTCATAACTACTCTCTTTCTTCTAGCATTCACTCTTAGAATTTACTTTGAATTTTATTAACGATATCGATAACTAAAAACATAATAATGATAGCTGAAAAAATTATTAAACCGGATGTGGCATTAATTTCATTAATAATTAAAGTAACATCCATAATACATAAACAAATACATATTATAATAGCGCCCACAATTCCCGCAATATCGCCTACTTTATGGAGTTTTCGCTGGCGAGCTTTATTTTCTAAATAACTTCTAAACAATAATTTATTATTTTTAGAAAACATCAAAGCCTCGGGCGTTGTCTTTAAGTTTAAAGCTATTAACTCAGTTAACTCTAGGGAAAAATCCTTTTTTCCTCTTAAATACTCTTTTAGTTCTTTCTCGCTCATAAACAGACTTTCAGCAAAACTTTTTTGATTAAGTCCTAAAAAGTGCATTCTATCTTCTACTGC
Organism: uncultured Bacilli bacterium; assembly: GCA_934096535.1. Lineage (GTDB taxonomy): Bacteria > Bacillota_I > Bacilli_A > RF39 > UBA660 > CAG-605. The sequence continues at coordinate 25,340 of CAKOMC010000001.1, forward strand.
CAAACCTATTTTCTTATTATTCATAATATTCCTCTTATTCTTTTTTAGATAGTGTGAATAGTTTTACACACTATCCTTTTTTTATTTAACTTTTTTATTTTTAATTTAACTTTTTATTTTTTATTTTATGTTTTATATTTTTCTATTTTTAATTTTATATCTAATTTTCTTTAAGCAATTAAATATTTTTTCTTTCATAGTTCCAAGCACTACTTACCATATCTTCTAGATTCTTTTGGCAAACAAAACCTAATTCTTCCTTGGCCTTACTTGGATCACTATAACAAGTGGCAATATCTCCTGCGCGTCTTTCGGCAATCACATAAGGCACATCAATTTTGTTAACTCGTTTGAAAGTTTCAACCATTTCTAAAACACTAACACCTTTACCCATACCTAGATTATAGATAAATAAACCACTATGCTCTTTTTCTAACTTTTTTAAAGCTAAAACATGACCACGAGCTAAATCCATAACATGGATATAATCCCTAACCCCAGTACCATCTGGCGTATCATAGTCATTACCATAAATACTTAAATGATCTAACTTTTTACTAGCCACACGGCAAATATAAGGCATTAAATTAGCAGGTATGCCGTTTGGATTTTCTCCTAAAAGACCAGAATCATGAGCACCAATTGGATTAAAATATCTTAAAATACAAAAATCATTCGTTTTATCAGCATTATATGTATCTTTAAGAATTTGCTCTACAAATAACTTACTAGTTCCATAAGGATTAGTTGTTCCACCAGTCTTACATTCTTCAGTAATTGGGACAACCTCAGGATCCCCATATACTGTTGCTGAGGATGAGAACACTAAATTCTTAACATCATATTCCTTCATAGCTTTAAGTAAATTTAAAACTGAAGAAACATTATTCATATAATATTCAATGGGTTTACTAACAGACTCCCCAACAGCTTTATAAGCCGCAAAATCAATAACGCTAGTAATTTTATTTTCGCTAAAAATCCTTCTTAAAACCTCAATGTTTTGCATATCACCTTCATAAAAAGTAATTTCTTCATTAGTAATCATAAAAATTCTATCTAAAACATCTTTTTTACTATTAGAAAAATTATCTAAGCCTACTACTTCATAACCTGCTTTTATAAGCTCTACGCAAGTATGACTTCCTATATATCCACAACAACCTGTAACTAAAACTTTCATTTTTCTTCCTTCTTTCTAAAAACAAATACTTTACTTAATATGTAGTTACCAACAATTACTAGGACTTGACTAATTAATTTCATAATCTTATCATTACCATGTAATATCGTTACGCCAATTCCCATGATAGCCATATCTAGAAGTAATGTTGTAATTCTAGCTCCTACAAATGAAGTAAATTCTTTGATCTTATTTGTATTTTGGGATTCAAAGACAAACTTGCGATTAGTAAAATAAGCAAATAAAACGCCAGCAATCCAAGAAATAACATTGGCAACTTGTAACATTACAGCGTTATCGGGATTAATTATTGTATAAGTTAATCCATAGTAAACAATCAAACTAATTACGGTTGTCAATACTCCAAAAATCAAATAATTAATAATTTCTTTGTATTTTGTATACATTTTCTTTATCATAACAAACCTCGATATCAATATACCATATATCTTCTGGTTTTTCCATTAGTTTAAATATTATTAAGGGTTATTTTTATAATTTTTTTAATATAAGTTTATGTTTTCTTCCCACCCTCCACTCCCAGAATAGTATGTTTTATAAAAATAGTATTAAAAATATATTTAATTTTAGATAACCAGCAATTACTTCAACTAAAAAAATTAGGTAATTAGCCTAAATTTTTTAGTTATCATTAAGTATCATTGTTATTCTAGCAAAACCATTACCATGATTACCCGTCATTTCAGTATTATCTATATGTGATGGCATTTTCAAATAATCATCTTTTTCGGTTGTCCAGTTATACCCATTACCATCAATCATTACGGTATTTGTAAAATAAAGTCCCGAATAATGAATACTCCCGCCAGTATGAATTATATTATCTTCAGTACTTTCTTTTTTTATTGCATCGCAACCATTATGCCCAGAAATGAAAGATGAACCTCCGGCTCCCGAAGAAACATTTGCAAATGTACTTAATCCGGAACCACCGCCGTAATATCCGCCACCACCAGTTCCATAGCTATCACAAGCATCAACAGCATAACCGAATTTGCTATTACAAGTAAGATTAGAACCAACTCCATAACTAGTTTGACTACCACCAGTTGCAACTTTATGAATATGGCTATAATCTCCACTTCTAATATTACCACTATAACCAATTAAACCACCAGCAGCACCACCAATTAAAGAAGAATTCAAATATTTTCCAGTTCCTGCGCCACCTGCCGCGACCATAATTCTTGATTTTAAGGAATTAAAATCATTCCAATTACCATTAACTATTCTAATATCGGTGGCACCACCGCCACCCGTATATTTTCCATCGGTTCCAGAGCCTCCAGCGGCTCCACCATTATAACCACCTTTAATGGAAAAAGTGGAACCACCAACATAAATATATAATTTTTGATTTTTTTCTAAATTGATTGTTCCCGAAGTATAACCACCTAATCCACCTTGATAAGTTGTATCACTAATAGTTACATCACCACCACTTGCTCCCCAAGCTTCAATTTTATATGTCCCCTTAATTGGAGCCGTAAAGGCTTGAACATTACCAGTATAATCAAAATTAAATACGGTATCGCCATTATAAAAATATAAATTACATTTAACCTTTTTAGTTAAATTTTTTAATAACAACCCCCAAGACTCATTATCCCACACTGCCTCAATATTTTCATCATCACATACAGCCTCATCAAATATAGCTTCCCCTTTTTTAGGAAAATCATCTTGCCTAACATTATTCATAAAAACGCCAAGTTCAGAACTATTTAATAACTTATTATCTTTATCATTAAATTGAATATTTCTAAAAATTAAAAGAATACCAACTAATAAAAGCACCCAGAAAAATCTTTTCATTATTATCAACCTACTATCTTCTTTATTTTATCATCTATTGGACCCTCTGTCCATATATTTTTATGGATAATTTGTCCATACTATTCTTAGGATGTGATAAAATGTTACATGATGATACTTACTATTTTGATATAATAAGAGCTAATATTAAAAAAGAGCGGGAAAAGAAAGGCTTAACTCAACAACAACTTGCTGACAAAGCCGGTATTACTATGAATTATTTAGCCAAAATTGAAAGTCAAAAGATGGGTCGGGGCTTTACTATTGTAATTCTTGGCCGCATTGCTGATGCTTTAGAAATCGACATAAAAAATCTTTTTAATTGACTTAAAATTAAAAAAAGAATTAATCTCTTTTCAAGGTTAATTCTTTATTTTTAGGCTTACTTTCTTGAACTACAATTTTATCATACAAAGCATTGGGAAAACTAATTAATGTTTTTAAACCCGATAGTTCATAATTTTTATCTTCTGTATAATGTTTAGGAATAACTACATAATCATGATAATCAAAAAGTTCATTTAAACGATAAGCTAAAAAAATCCCATCTTTCTCATAAAGTGCTAAGTACATTGAATAACGGTTTGCCTTGGTATAATTATAATCTAGACAATCATCATCATCTTTAAGAGGCATAGTTCTTTGAAATTGTCTACCAACATATTCGGAACTTTTTAAAAATTCTTCTAAGCTAATAAAGTATTTATTTACTTCATCTAAACTAGCAAACTCTTTTCTATAATCTTCACAAGTTAAAATATAGCCATTTTCCATTTCTTGTAAATGCCAAAAGCCATTCAACCCACCAATGTTAAGAGAATACTTTTCTTCCTTTCCGTCTTTATCTCTTTTAATATAAATATTACTCTGCATAAATAATCCCCCACTTTAACTAGTACTCATTATAACTTCAGAACACCAATATACTATATTTTAAGTTTTCTCGCAAGTAACAATCTTTAAATTTAAGCCTTTTTTTGGTTTTTTCTAAAAAGATTTTTCATATTATTCTTATCCTCCCAAGAAAAAAAGAACCTTAAGTTCATTTTTTATAGTTGGACACCATATTTATTATCTTCAGTAACGCTTGGACTACACATAGCAACTAAAACTAAAATCCAACCAATTACAGGAATAATATCCATTAGAAGATACCAACCGGATTTATTAACATCATGCATTCTTCTAACAGCTTGGGCTAGACATGGAATTAATAATATTAAAGCATAAATTGCTGCAAAAATATCATAAATTTTTAATTTAGTAACCTTAGCAACAAAGCCAACTATTAAAGATAATACAAAGCTTACTACTATATTCATTAAAATAGCTACCCAAAAATCTTTTCTCGTTGTTCTATCTTTAAAATTGAAATAGTTAATAAACATTTTTTTAAAAGACTCCATATAAACTCTATCCTTTCCTATTTTAATATAGCACTATTTTATAATTTTAATCAAGCATTAAATAAAAATTGATGCCCTTTTATCGTAAGTTATATACACCCTTATTTTTATAAATAATCTTGGCCACATTTCTATTATCATTTTTAATTAAGTAATCATTACCACTTTTTTCAAGATGATAATTTTTATTTTCAGCCATTATCTTTTTTACTATGCTTTCCAAACTATATATTTGTCCTTTATAAAAACAAATTGGATATTTAAAATTACTATCCATTGCTGGATAAATATCATCTATATCTTGTAAATATTCTTTATTCATAAAATTCATATTACTTCTTAAATTAACATATTTATTTAAAACATTGTATCTCGTCTCATAATCATTTAATTCTAAAAATAATTTACCAACTTCTGTCAAAAAATATTTACATTTATACTTCCTTTCTTGTAACTTTGAAAGTTCAATAATCATCTTTTTTTGATAAAGATAATCAAAATCCGTATTTTGGATATCTAGATCTTTTACTAGATAACCGCTAACATTATTAATAATATATTTTTGCATATTTCATCACCTAAATATTATTTTAATAATTATCTCAGTTTTTGCAACTACTCAAATTTTAATTTTAGTGTTATTTTCCTTGCTAAATCTTAAATTTGGTCTATTAATATTTCATGTTTTGAAAAAAGGTTTTAAAAAAAAATAACTGTTAAGAAGTTTGAAAACAAATCTATAACAGTTACTTTTATTAAAATATAAATTACTCCCAAAGATTAGCAGGATATTCGCCATTATCAACTAATTCTTTTAGGGCTTGTCTTACAGTATCAGCATCTTCTCTATAAGTTACACCATACCATACACTAGTTGTATCCATTACTTTAACGGTGATATCTTTTTTGGCAATATGTTCGCAAACAACATCAGGAATCAAAAATTCACCTTCATTTAAATTATCTTTATGTTTAGCAAAGTATTCTTTAATATCTTTATTTAAAATATTAAAAATATCTTTAGTAAATAAAAACATATTCATTGATACTAAAGTATCATTACTTACTTTAAATGATGCCTCCCCATTTAAAGGACTAGCAGTTATAACGCCATTAATTTCTTCAACTTTCGATTCAATAAGACTAGTTAAATAGCCATCACTTGATGAACAAACACCACGCTTTACAGCACCGTTAGCCGTTAAAGTATTGCTAGCTCGGTACCCAACCATCCCAAAATCATGACCAGTAATGCCACTTTTTAAGAATTCGGCTGCTTTAAGATAAGCATCTCTACCATAAAAATCATCAGCATTTATAATAGCAAAGTTATCTTTTACAACATCTTGACAACAATAAATAGCATGGGCTGTTCCCCAAGGTTTAACTCTATCATTTTTTAAATATTCTTTGGGAATATTATCCATATCTTGATATACATAACTTACAGCAATCTTGCCTTCAATTCTTTTTCCAATTGTTTCCTTAAATACTTCAGCATTTTCTCTTTTTATAATGAAAACAACTTTATCAAAACCAGCTTTAATGGCATCATATATCGAATAATCGATAATAAATTCGCCATTTGGTCCCATTGGTTCAATTTGTTTTAAGCCGCCAAATCTTGAACCCATTCCAGCAGCCATAATTACTAATTCCATATTAATCTACCTTTCTTATCCCCTTAAAATTCTTCATAATTTTCTTTATTCCGAAGCGACTACTAAAAGCTACGGTATAAAATGTATTATCCATCGCTACAACTGTTCCCCTACCATATAATGAGTGCATTAAATGGTCGCCCACTTTAAGTTCTTGCATCGCTGTCTCATTATTATAAAAACTGTTCTTATTAGAAAATGTAGGAATTCTACCGACATTTTTACTTCTTAATCTTTCTAAGCTTGTATTTTTAACTTTAATATCTAATAAATTTTTATCAATTTCTTTAATAAAGCGTGATGGCGGATTTACTTGTTCTCGACCATAAAGAATACGACTATGAGCATTTGTTAAATATAAAACTTTGCGGGCTCTTGTAATACCAACATAGCATAATCGGCGTTCTTCTTCGATTTCCGATTCACTTCCAAAGGCGTTTTGATGAGGAAAAATTCCTTCTTCCAAACCGCATATGAAAACACAATCAAATTCTAAGCCCTTAGCGCTATGAACGGTCATTAAAGTTACCGCATCTTTTTCTTCTTTATGTTCACTCATATCAGCAACTAAAGATATTTCTTCTAGAAAATCGCTTAAATTTACTGACCCAGTCCTCTCTTCAAACGAAGCGGTAACAGATTTAAATTCTTCTAAGTTGTCTAATCGCAAATCATTTTCTAAAGATTTTTCTTCGGTAAGGCTAGCTCTAATACCACTCTTATCTATAACATAATCTATAAATTCGGTTAAAGATAAATCTTCTTGGGCTTTAACCATATCTAATATTAAATCTTTAAAAGCCAATTCCTTACCCTTAGTAATGGCTTTAAACATACTACTACCATTTGTTGTTGCTTCATTACTTAGATTTTCAATGGCTTTCTCACCAATACCACGCTTTGGTTCATTAATTACTCTTCTTAAAGCAATATCATCATCTTGATTATTAATAAGTTTCAAATAACTTAATAAATCTTTAATTTCTTTTCTTTGATAGAAGTAATAGGCCCCAACAACATTGTAAGGAACATTCTCTTTTAAGAAAACTTCTTCTAATAAACGCGATTGCCCATTGGTACGATAAAGAATACCAATATCTTTATAGTCATAACCTTGGTTATATAACTTTTTAATTTCTTCAATAATTGTTAAAGCTTCAGCTTTCCCATTTTCACATGTAATATACTGGGTTTTAACTCCTTCACCTATCGTTCCTTTTAAATTTAGTTCTTTGCGTTCTTTATTATTTCTAATAACACAGTTAGCACATTCTAAAATGCTATTAGTACTACGATAGTTACTCTCTAATGTAACAACATACGCATCTTTATAATCTTTTTCAAAATTTAGAATATTTCTAAAATTAGCATTACGAAACCCATAAATTGACTGATTAGCATCACCAACAACAAATAGATTACGATATTTACTAGCAAGCAACTTATTAAATTGATATTGAACTTCATTAGTATCCTGATACTCATCTACTAAGATATATTTAAAATGTTCCTGATATTTATCCAGTATTTCGGGATATTTTTTAAATAATTCGACTGGTAAAACCAATAAATCATCAAAATCGACTGAATTATTTTTATGAATTAATTCTTGATATGTTTCATATATTTCTAAAATTTGCTTTTCAGCTGGGGTATTAAAAATATTATCCATTTCTCTTTGACTTAAATTTTCATTTTTAATAAAACTAATTCGGTTCCGAACATAAGAAGGCGCTAACTGTTTAGGGTCTATCTCCTTATTTTTCATAATTCTTTTAATTAAACTTAAAACATCATCACTATCTAAAATAGTAAAATTAGGACTTAAGTTACATTCACTACAATTTTCTCGTAAAATTCTTACGCCCAAGGAATGAAAAGTTCCTACAAAAGCATAGTTATCGGGAACTAAAGCTTGTACTCTTTCTTTCATTTCTTTAGCGGCTTTATTAGTAAAAGTTATAGCTAAAATATTATAAGAAGGAATACCATTATCAATAAGGTAAGCTATTCTTGTTGTTAAAACTCTGGTTTTCCCAGAGCCAGCTCCTGCTAAGACTAAACACGGTCCATCAAGATGCATGACAGCTTTTTTTTGCTCGTCATTTAAAGTATTTAAGTAATCCATATTATGTCCTCATTTCTTGTTCTTATTATACCAAAGGTTAACAATAAAGGAAAGAAAAAAGCAACTATAGATACTCTACAATTGCAATATTTTTCTGTAATTTATCAACTAAATCAGCTTGGTCATATTTATTAAATATTTCAGTAAAAGCACTGTTATCCATTAAGAACATACTATAGTAATTATTAAATATTTCTTTATAATTTAATACACCTAGATTTTTTAAATATCCAATATTAGCGCCTACTAATTTTTGTTCTTCTGTTAAAGCTTTTTTTAATGTTTGACAAATATTTTCTTCTAACCATTTTATTTCAGTTTCTTTAAAACCATAATTTTCTAAATAAAGCATATTAACCTCTGATACTTTCTATAATGTTTTTAACATCATCTATAGTTTTCGTTGAGTTATAAAGAAGACTAGCTATTAAAATATCTTTATCACTTATATCATTTTCATTATTAATTAAAGTAATTAAATTGCGTTTTGTATTTTGATGTGAAAAATACAAACCATCAATTATATAAGCATTACCTTTGCAAACACAAATACTTTCTAATTTTTGTTCTAATCTGGTATATTCATCAAATTTTTTGGCATCTTGTAGTTTTATGTTAAAGATATCGTCTAACTTATTATCTAAAATATCAATAACATTGCTAGAAACTACTTCTTTTAGATTATCAGTTAATACTTCGCTATCTTTATCAAAATTAACTTCTTTTTCAACTAATTCTTCTAAAACATCTTGATTAAAAACATAACTATTAAAGGTTAAGATATTATTTTTTTCTTCTGTATAAGGAATATTATATTCTTTACAAAATGCAATTCTCTTTAAAATAGTCTCAACATCTAGGGCAAGGGCAGCAATATCATAAGTAATTAAATCACTTTGATTATTTTCAATAATAAGATCAATTCTTCTAATTAGTTCTTTTGGTTCTACACCTAAAACATTGAAAGCTAAATGTCCATTGGTACTCTTCAAGTCTATTTTATAATCTTTCAAAGTTTTTAAGTTTTTATTTAATTCTTCATTACTAATTAAACTTAAAACGACACCATTTTTTTCTATTTCCATCTCATTTGGTTTATAGCCAAACTCTTTTAATGTATCGATATTTGCTAAGTAATTTTGAAGACCATTTTTATAAACAACTAAAGGAATTGTCTGTGGTTTAATATCTTTTTTTGCAAGTTCGGACTTAATTTTGTTACTATCTAACTTGCTAGTATCAAAAGGCTTAATTAAAGCAATATCTTCAGCTGATTTTCCTAAATCAATTAAAACTTGTTCATCAAAATCTATTGGTCTTTCTTCCGTTTCCTCAGTATTTACAATATTTTCGATATCTTTAGAATCTTCACTAGTAGTTTCATGAATATCTTCAACTTTGGTATTTTCTAAGGAATTACTTTCAGTACTATCTTCTTTAATACTACTAGATTCTTCTTCATTTAAGTCTTTAAAGATATCATTCATTTTATCTTGTAACTCATCTAGGGAAATAATATCATTATTAGCTGAATCTTCGGCATTTTTAGCATTTACTTCATTAGTAGAAGTATTTTTATCTTCGGTATTTTCTTCAAAAAGATTTTTTAACTCTTCAAAAGAAATTGGGGTTTCATCTTCTAAAATCTTTTGATAATCATCACTAGCAGGTTCTTCATTATCTTTAGTTTCATTATCCTTAGATTCTTCTTTTAAATTCTCATCTTCTAATTTAACTTCTGATGATAACTCATCTGGTTTTTGACTATCCGCATTGCTTGTATTTTCATTCTCTTTTTCATTTTCTGAAGAACTTGGCTCTGTATTATTTTCTAATGTTTCTGTACTTGCTGGATCATGAATAGATTCAAAATCAAAAACATTAGTATCAAAACTACTTAAAAAATCATCCGTTGGTTCTATAGATACTTCTTTTTTAGTTTCTAAAGTCTTATCATCATCTAATTCAACTTCTTTTAGGGCATCAACAATATTATCTAAATCAACATAAGTTTCATTATCATCTAATTGTTGAGTTATTTCAAATTTAAAATTTTTAAAGAATGGCATTAACTCGTCTTCTGGGAACATAATTAACTTGGCTGCTGCATAAGCTTCGTCATTATTAAATTCTAAGTTTTTTAAAAGTTCAATTACTTGATTACGCGTTTCGGTACAACTACCACCACTAGCGTCTTTAATTAAAACATTCAAATTTTTTTGATTTTCTAAAGCTATATTTAGTTTACTTTCTAAATCAGTAATATTACTATGAGCAATATCTAACTTTTTCTCATCTTCACTAATAGCTTGCTCTAAATCACTAATATCATTATTACGAATTTCAATTTGTAGTGGCAATTGATTAATTAGTTTATTTAAATCCTTATTAACATCAAGATTTAATTTTAAAACATTAGTAATCAATTTTAAATCTTTATCTTTTAGAGCATTAAAAGCTTCTAAAAGTACAGCATTTTCTTCATTTAAGCCATTTATTTCCGTTTCGATGTTGGCAATCTTTTGCTTTTTATCGCTAATACTTTTTTCTTTTTTCGCTACGGTACTAGTGTTATCATCTATTTTTTTATGTAAATCAACCAAGATAGTTGACTCTGGCTTTAGTAGATTTTCTATTTTCTTTAATATACTTTGGTTATTTTTCATCACACTAACTCTCCTATTTTCAAATTTATTATATCAAAACTACTACTTAAAGTAAATTATTTTTCTTATAACTTCGCTTTTTATTTCTTTTTTACTGGTATATGTAAATGGTTGTAGGCTTTTTCGGTAGCAATTCGTCCTCTTTGACTTCTTTTTACAAAGCCTTCTTGTAAAAGGAAAGGTTCAACTACTTCTTCAACGGTTGTTACTTCTTCCCCAATCGAAGTGGCAATCGTCCCCGCTCCAACTGGTCCGCCATTAAATTTAGTGATTAAAGCATCTAAGTACTCTAAATCTAAAGAGTCTAGACCATACTCATCAATTTTTAGTCGGGATAAAGCTTTTCTAGTAGTATCTAAGCTTATCATTTGATCACCCGCAACTAAAGTAAAATCGCGAACACGCTTAAATAAACGGTTAGCAATACGCGGCGTTTTTCGACTTCTTTTTGCTAGTTCCATTGCCGCAAGCTCATCAATTGGCATTTTTAAGACTTTAGAGGTACGCATTATTATCTGTTTTAATTCTTCATCAGTATAATAATTAAGTTTGGAAACAATTCCAAAACGATCACGAAGGGGACTAGAAATATTCCCTGCTCTAGTTGTAGCTCCTACCAAAGTAAATGGGGGCAAATCAATCTTGATATTACGGGTATTACCATCTTGACCAACTACAATATCTAGTTCAAAATCTTCCATCGCGGGATACAATATTTCTTCAATAAATCTTGGCATACGATGGATTTCATCAATAAATAAAACATCGCCTTCTTCTAAATTCGATAAAACGGCTGCTAAATCCCCCGGCTTTTCAATTGAAGGTCCGGAGGCGGTTTTAATGTTTACGCCCAACTCATTAGCAATAATATGAGCTAGAGTCGTTTTTCCAAGCCCCGGAGGTCCATATAATAAAACATGATCTAAAACTTCATTACGCATTTTGCAAGCTTTAATAAATACTTTTAAATTTTCTTTTATTTCTTCTTGCCCAACATAATCATCTAAAGTCTCGGGTCTAATATTTTTATCAAATTCGTCTTCTTTTAAATTAGCGTTGTAAATATCATCTAGCATTATTCCACTTCCTTATTGTATTATATATCTCTTGAAAATTTTTAGCTCTTAATCCCTTATATTCCTTATTGTACCAAGTATCTACTAATATAGTCTTAATGCCATAGCTATTAACATCTTCGATTTGACTAACAGAATCATCAATGAATACATCTATTCCCAGCCTTTTACAAGCTTCCCCTTTTTTAGATAACCCAATTTGACAATCTTGATATTTAAAACCTTTACTAGTTAAATCATCTTTAGTAATACTTAAAATATCTAATTTTTCATCAGCACTTCTTCGAGTCAAAAAATATATTTCATACCCTTCGTTATATAACTTTTCTAAGTAATATAGGGCATCACCCTTTGGTCGAGCTTCTAAATATAATTTATTCTGACGGAAAAATTTAAAAAATTCTTTCTTTTCTGCTGAACTCCAGTAAAACTTTTCATGAAAGTCGTATTTACTTTTATCTTGATATCCTTTTCCATTTACAAAATTTTTATCAAAATACAAAGCTGCCTCATCTATAATGACCTGAGTATCCATTACTGTATCATCTATATCAATCCCTATTTTCATCTCTTACCTACTTTATCTACTCATTAATAGTTTTAAAGCTTCTTTAATTTGACTTTCTAATTCTTTTGTTGCATCTACTTTAGGTAAAATCGCCTTAATATCAGCTTTCTTATAACCTAAAGATTCTAAAACACTAACTAATTCATCTAAGTCATTAACAGCAAACAAGTCTTGATGGTCAGCAAGTTTGCCTTTTAAATCCAGAATAATCTGTCGTGCTAATTTATCGCCAACTTTAGGAAACTTCGTTAAATAAACTAAATTTTCTCTTTCAATTGCTTCAATTACATCACTTGTATTACCTGTTGAAACCATTGGAATAGCCATCTTAGGTCCCAAGCCTTTAACATTTATTAGCCGTAAAAATAAGTTTTTTTCTTCTTTTTTCTTAAAGCCATAAAGAGTATACTCATCTTCCCTAATATAATTATACAAATAAATTGTATATTCTAAGTTCTCACGATAAACATAAGGATTACCAACAAATATTTGATAACCAATGCCATTATTTTCTAAAACTACATAGTTACTACCAATTTCTTTTATTATTCCAGTTATATAATTTAACATACTGATACTTCCTTTTCTTTCTCATATTATCAACCACTTTCTTCTTTGTCAAGGCAATCTGCTAAATTTTTACAAGCTTTACCAAACTTCTTTTTTAGATGCATTTTTTGATTACAAACAGTGGATTTTTATCTATTTTTTAGTTCTTTTTCCGTTTTTAATTTTCTTAATTATTTAATAATAGATTATTAGTTTTAATTTAAAAGACCTTTCTATCTTATATAGTAAAGGTCTAAAAAAGCTTCAATTGTCTTGGCATCAGTACTACCACTAAAAGTATGGGTAACATTTCCATTTTCAATGATATAAGTGATAGGGGTTCCTGTAACTACTATGTATTTACCTAAACTTTCATTTTGCCCTAGATTACTCATATTAACTTCATAAGCACTTATACCTAAATTACCTAAAGCGCTCTTTAATTCTGGCAAAAACTCTTCACAATAACTGCAACCAGTTCTGGTTACTACTAAAACACTTCTTCTACTTGTTTGAAATAATTTCGTAAAATCTTGAAATTTTAGTTCGGTTAGAACCCCATCGGTCTTTGGTAAAGTGTCTAAAGTTACTTTACTATCAATATCTTTGATAGGTACTTGATCAATTTGCTTAGCGTGCGAAGTAGCCTCCTCAAATTTAGTGGTTACTTTATTGGTATCTTTATTACTAATTAAATAGTAAACTGTAAAAACAATTAACCCCACTGCTAAAAGTGTTAATACGACCACACTAATTATTTTTAATTTATTATTTTTCACTACACTCCATCCTTTACTTTTAATGATTTAAAGACTTTTTTCCATAAATCTTTGCTTGAATAATTTAAAATGCCAACTTTATATACTCTAATTCCATATTTAAATAGAAAAATACAAGCTATAAGTAAAACAACAGCTGATATTCCAAGGTCAACTATCGTTGTCTCTCCTAAAATATAAGTTATAGGGGCAACCATCGACGATAAAAAGGGAATATAACTAATTATGCGAATAAAAATTGAACCTTTAAAAGCCGCCGCCATAATACCAATGTAATAACCTAACATTAAGACTATCATTAAAGGTGTTTGTAATTGTTGGAAATCTTCGGCCGAGGTTGTCATAGATGCTAAAACTCCTGCTAAGGTTGCATAAATAAAGAATGATAACAAGAAGATAACTATTAAGATAGGAGCTCCTTTAGCCAGTAAATCTAGGGTGCCACTAGCTTGTAAGGAAGCAAATAAATTACCAATAATATTTGACTCTCCAAGACCAGTACCAATACCACCATGAATTAAAAAGCCAAGACCACTATATAATAGGAGTAATAAAGATTGAGCAATAACAAATATTGTCGAGCTTGCAATTTTACATAAAAAATGCACTTTGGCCGGAACATTAGAAATAATTATTTCCATCCCTCTTGTCGTTTTTTCATCATTAATCTCCGCCCCAATCATTTGGACCAATAAAACAATTAGCATAAAAAATGGTACCAAGAATACTACTAAACTCATGTTGGTAGCATCTTCACTAGCCGTTATTTCTTTTTCATTAGTAACCACTCTATTAATACTAATAGGACTAGTAATCTTAGCCATTTCTTCACTCGATACCCCATTATAATTTAAGGCCATACTAGTTTTCATACCTGTTAAACTAGTACTTAAAAGATTATAAGTTATAGTATCTATTTTATTATAAGAAATGATATCTGCTTTTAAATACTCAGTCGTATCCAAGTTAATATTTACAACAATGTTATTTGTATCCGCAATTTTTTCTTTTAAAGTATCAATACTATCGCTAGAATATGCTATCTCATAAGTTTTTTCATCATTTACTATTTTTTTATTGGTTAAAAAGTAAGCATTAAAACCTTCTAAATAATTATTATCCCCCGTTAAATAAATATTTATGGTATCTTTAAAATTTCCCCCAAAAACATTAATAATTTTATCAATATTAATAACCCCAATTAAAAGAAGACAAATCAAAACATTAACTATTTTAAACCATTTCGTATCCATCTTTTTCTTAAGACTTTGTTTTATCAAAAACCACGCTTTATTTTTCATATGCTTCCCCTACTTTACTGATAAATATTTCATTTAATGTTGGCTCCTCAACATTAAATTTGGTTACATTATCGAATGTTTTAACAACTTCAAAGACCTTTTTAATAACATCTTCACTTTCAATCTTAATAATGTATTCATTATTACCAATTTCTTTAGTAATTTCTAATACTCCTGATATTTTTTCGATTTTTTTCATATCGCCATCAGCCTGCAAATGAATATTTTTCTTCCGATACTGTTTCTTTATATCTTTTAAGTTACCTTGTAAAACACTCTTACCATGAACTAAAATAACTAATTCATCACAGAATAATTCTACATGTTCCATTCGGTGGGACGAGAAAATTATCGCTGTCCCTTTTTTCTTTAACTCATTAATAGTTTTCATGAATTCTTCTACATTAATTGGATCTAACCCACTAAATGGCTCATCTAAAATCAAAAGTTTAGGTTCATGCAAAATAGCTGTAATAAACTGTACTTTTTGCTGATTACCTTTACTCAATTCTTTAATTTTGCGATTTTTATATTCGCTAATATGAAACTTTTCTAATAGCTTATCCAATTTTTCTTCAATAGTTTTCTTATCTAATCCTTTTAAAGTTCCATAATAAATAGCTTGTTCTAAAACTGTAAGCTTTAATAAAAGACTGCGTTCTTCGGTTAAGAAACCTATTTTATCCGTAACGCTATAATCTATGGGTTTACCATCTAATAAAATTGTTCCTTCCGTTTTATCTAGTAAGTTAATTATCATACGAAAAGTTGTAGTCTTTCCTGCCCCATTAACTCCTAATAAACCAAAAATCTTTCCATCATCTACTTTAAATGATAAGTTATCTACGGCTTTTATTTTGCCATAGTATTTTGTTACATTCTTTACTTCTAACATTTTTACTCCCTAAGTTAAGGCTAATTATCCTAAAAATTATTCTTTTCTAGTAAATAATATTTTACTACTTCTAATTCCTGTTTAGATAAATTAGCATATTTCATTATCTTATCTAAAGATATCTCATCTTTCATCATCAAATAAGCCACATATATTGCACTTGATTTTTCCAAGGATTCAGTCTCATTTTCCGTAAATGATTTAGCTAAAGTCATAATGGCTTTGCCTAACTGTTCTTCGGGGGCTTCAGTTTGGACTTTCAAATCTTCTTTGCACTTCAAAAGCTTTTTTACTAAGCCTATTTTGGAAATAGACTCTTTTTCTACTAAAAAATCTTGTTCTTCTAAGACGCTAGTTAAAGTATCAATAACTTTTTCCCTTAAAGTATCATCGCTTGCATTTTCTAAAGATAAAAGCACTTTAATATCTTTATTGTTACCTTCTTCCTTTGTTTCTTGTACTACCCATAATTTTACCTGCTTTTTTGCCATAAAGGCTCCTTTCTAAAGACTGCTACTACCAATTTCTTCATAAATATTTATTTTCAAAACCTTGCTTTTCTTGTAGCCTAATCTATTTCACTGTAAAACATGACCAACAAAATAATTGGAAGTTAGCAAAGTTTTTCACTTATATAATAACACACAAATTCCCTACTAAACAATTCTAAAATGCTATTACTCTCTATTTTTTTAGCTCTCAAAAAATGCCAATTTTTCTTTAGTAAACCTTAGCACCTATTAACCCTGCAAAACCGATTTTTTTGTCTTTTCTATAATTTAAATGATTAAGTGCTACTATCTATTTTTATTTTTTCTAAAACTTACTACCGGCATTTATCTTTATACATAATTTTTTAAAAAGTTCATAAAATTTATTAAAGAAAGAGGAATTTTATGAACAAACAAAACTTATGGTTTATCACTTTATTTAGTATTATTTTAGTCTTAAGTATTTATTATATTAGTATGCCTTCCAACATTTTAGAAGAATATAATTTACCAACTACAAGTGCCAATGATACTGCTGCTAATGCTACTATTACGCCTTCTACTTCCCTAGTAGCGCTCCGTGTTGCCGCTGATGAAGAGCTTTTAAATAATATTAACAATTTGCAAAGCACCATTACCGATAAAGAAAAAACTGTTGTCGAGAAAAATAATGCTTATGAAGAATTAATGACTTTAAATGAAAATAAAGGTCTAGAAGAAAATATTGAAGCTAAACTAAAAGAAAAATTTGAATATGACTCCTTTGTTAAAATCAACAAAGACCAAATTAATATTGTTATTTCTAGCACTAAGCATGATAAGTTAATTGCTAATAACATTATAAAGGAAGTTCAAAGTATGTTCGATACCAAAAAATATATCACAATCAAGTTTCAATAGTTAACTAAATAATAATAAAACATAAAATACTATAGAAAGTTGGTATATTATGAGTTTATTAACAAAAAGAGAAAAAGAAATATTTAGCCTTCTACTAAAGACCAAAACAACTAAAGAAATTGCAAGTATCTTACGAATTAGTGAAAAAACCGTTCGTAATCATATTTCTAATGTCATTCAAAAACTTGGGGTAACTAGTAGAAGCAGTGCGATTATTGAACTATTAAAGTCAAAAGATTTAACTCTTTAAGACCATGGGCTTTTGGTCTTTTTTCATTTTAATAACTATATAATTTAATAGGTGGTTTTTTATGTTTAATAATATTAAAAGAAAGTTACTTATTTCTTTTTTAACTCTATTCGTCCTTACTTTAGTCTATATTTTTCCAACCAACAAAAGTTACGAAGAAACCTTAAGTATTAAAAATGGAAATTATCACTCTATTTATCTTCTGAATAAAAATATATTAGTTGAAACTAAAATTGTTAGTAATAATGACAATGATATTTTAGCCAAGATTAATGATATTCTAACTTCTCTTACCATTGACAGTCCTAAATCTAAATATATCGATGATAACTATACTCCTCTTATTCCCAAAGGCACTAAAATTCTTAATCTTACTTTAGAAAATAATCTTTTGAAAATTAATTTTAGCAAAGAATTTTTAAATGTTACTATCGATACGGAAGAAAAAGTCATTGAATCAATTGTTTATTCTTTAACAAAATTAGATGAAATTAAAGAAATAATGATTTTTGTAGAAAACGCTAAGTTAGATAGTCTTCCTATCTCCCAAAAAAAGCTTCCTCTTACTTTAACTAAGTCTTATGGTATTAATAAAGTTTACAATGTTAATAATATCTTTACGATGGACATCTTAAATTTATACTACTACATTAATATTAATGACGAATATCACTTAGTTCCGGTTTCTGTTTTTACTAATGATAGTAAGGATAAAGTGGAAATAATCATTGAAGAGTTAAAATCTTCACCTATCCATCAATCTAATTTAATGAGTTTTTTATCAAGTAATGCTAAACTTTTAGATTATGAAATTAAAGAAAACACCATCAAGTTAGAATTCAGTAGTTATCTTTTAGATAGTTTCTTAAATGATTCTTTAATCGAGGAAGTGAAATATGCAATTAGTAAATCTTTTGAGGATACTTTAGGTATAACTGATGTTGAATTAGTCGTAAACGGAGAAGAAATCTAAGTTTTTTAAGCAAAATCCTCCTAAAAAAACAATTTTTACTTGTTTGGCTTAATTTTTCTCTTGCAAATACCTGACTTTTAGTTTATAATTTTATTTGTGCTGATAAATATGTTTCCATAGCTCAGCTGGATAGAGCATACGCCTTCTAAGCGTACGGTCGAGTGTTCGAATCACTCTGGAAACACCAGTATGAATAAATTCCCCGTAAATACGGGGTTTTTTTAATGTCAAAATTGCTTGAAACACACTTTGAAACACACTTTTTAACAAAAGTAATTTATTTGCTTTAATGTTAAAATATTCCCAATTTTGCCAAAATAAAAACTCGTCTTAAAGTTTATCCACTCATTGTGGTTATCATCAGACTAGTTTTTTCTTTTCTAAAATAGTAAACTTTGTTTCTTACTACACTTATCTTTTAATACTTACTTGAGTCTCATTATCAAAGGTATTTTCTATAATATTACTAAGGATATCTAAATTCATCGAAGTACCGTGATTTAATTCATAGCCAGTTCCATAATCGCCATCAATTTTATTTAAGTCAGTCTCTGCTACTTTATTAATAACTAAGCCGTAAAATTCGACTTTTTCTGGTTCTTTTAAGGCTGATAAATAAGACTTCAAAGTTGTTAATTGTTGTGGTGTTAATTTAGAAGGTAAATATATATTCATTACATCGCCTTCTACAACCATGACGATTTCTCCAACAGCCGCTAATTTAATACTGGCATTATTTATATCATTAATCCGACAACCATACTTTTTTTCAATATAAGATGCTAAAATAGGAGAATGATGCATATCCTCTGCACTATAGGTTTCCAAGATGCCATCTACACCCAAAAACATAACAGAGGCTTCATATTCATTAAAGAGTTTTTCTCTGATATGACCGTACGGACTTATTCCCAATTTATTTTTTTGAGAAGAATTTTCCTTTAATAAGCCTTCTTTTAACTTTTGCATTATCTCATCAATAGTTAATGGTCGATTTGTAACTGCTGGCATAGTAAACAAATATTTTATAATTAGGATGTCTTGCTTTGACAACTCACTCTTTTTCAATATTTCTTTAGTTAATTCCGGATAATACACAACAAAATTTAACACATTTAGGAAATACTCATTTCCTATTTCTAGTTTTTCTATTACTTTTAAAGCTTCTTCCTTAAAAGTAATGTATGTGCCATTGACTAACAAAGTTAATATTAATTTTCTATCTTCATAGGAAGCATAAGCAAATCTTGAAATTGCCTCTCTTTTTAATGTTGGTTCCATTTTTTTAAAAAAATGATTAAAAAAACGGCTCGTTAACAATTCAATATCAGTAAAATGTGCAGTTTTTCCTAACAATTTTTTGGTACCGTCATCAATATTTAAAATATTTAAAGGATTTAAAAAAATATTAAGTGAAAGATTAGCGAAATGAGCTATATATTCCGGTCGGAATTTATCTATTAATTCAAAAACAAAAATGTGGTCGCTGAAATTTTCAACATCACCATTTGCTTTTACGGTATCAGTGGTATCTACTAACTTTTTAGAAATCCCCCATTTATGATTTAAGGCACCAGGACTAGTTAGTATGCCCACATGTTTTTCATTTTTTAAAATTTTCTTATATTTTTCAAAAGAATTTGTATTTAGATCTAAAATAAGTTCTGGCAATACCTCTAATAACTCAGCTAGTTTTTCCTCGTCTACAGAATAATCTGATACTCCATATTTTTTTGAAATTTCTAAGAAATTATCTTTAAAATTATCATCTTTAACTAATTTTTTTAAAACAGCTGTCTTTTTATTTATAAGATTACCTATAGACACACTGTCTAGTTTTATTTCATTAAATAAAGTCGCTTTGCTAACTTTATCATCCACATCAAATAGTAATATTGCATATAAAAGTAAATTATCATTACTTACTTTGTCTCTTAACATTTTTGCTAAAACATTATTATCTTTGATAACATTTGCTACCTGACCGTTATTAAGTAAAATTATATTTTTTATTTCTGGACTAAAGTTACTTTTAACAATTACTGATAACTCCTCTTCGCTTAAATTATTTAAACTATCTAAATAAGAAAAGCGTTTATAAAAATCCATCATCAATAAATCAATTTTTTCTAATATATCGACATCTAAACTCAATATTTTATTTAATATACCGTTAGTAACTCCCTCTTTTTTTATCCTAGCTCGAAAATTATTCAATTCTATTTCTTTAATTTTTTCTTTTATTAAATTCATTTTATTACACCTACCTCTTTAGTATATCATAACTTACTGTCTAATATTTTTTTTATTTACTTAAAAGTTAAAAAAGAACTATACAGTCATTAGTTCTTCTTCTTTTTCTTTTTGTTTTTCATCCACAATTTTATTATATTTATTAATTAAATTTTGAACATCATTAAGACTGCTCTTCTCTTGGTCTTCTGGAAGTTCTAACTTTTTAATTTCGGCATTTGCATCTTGACGAATATTTCTTAAAGCTACTTTAGCATCTTCACTTAAAACTTTAGCCTGTTTAACATATTCTCTTCTTTTATCTTCAGTTAAAGTGGGAATAGTTATAATAAGCATTTCCCCATTATTAGTTGGATTAATTCCTAGGTTAGCAGCAATAATCGCATGTTCAATATTTTTCAAAGTGCTTCTATCAAATGGTTTAACAAATAATTGGCGAGCCTCAGGAACAGTAATATTAGCAATGCTACTAATTGGTGTTGGTGTTCCATAAAAATCAACCATCACGCCATTTAGCATGGAAGGATTAGCGCGCCCTGCTCGGATATTTATATATCTTTCTTCCAGATTTTCAATTGCTTTCATCATCTTTATTTCAAATTCATCTAAGTTCATATAGTTTTTCTAATCTTTTTTAAGACTAGTTCCTTTCTTTTTTTAATTAATCTTTACAGTATCATTATAAGTGATATCCCCACTATTTACAAGCAAATTCATAATGGTATTACCATATTTATCAATGTATAGTTCATAAGTTTTTATAGTTGTATTTTCTTTATCTTTTAAATAATTTTCTTTTGCTTCTTCGATACTATTATTTGTTATTTTACCAGCACTTTTTATTTCGTCCAGACTCATTATATGACCATCTTTTTTACTAAAGGTATAATATTTTAAAGTGTTATTATCTTCATCACTTGTTATATTTATATGTCCTTTAATAGTTCCAACCGTTATATAATTATCACTTTCTAATATATCATATTTCAAATAGTCAGCTTCATAAATCTTATTATCATCATCTAATTCATAAACAATATCTTTTTTATCAATAACAACTTCATCTATGGTTTTAATACTTTTTTCAGCCTTAATCATTTCTTCATTTAATAAGTTTTCTAATTCCTTAGCGTCCTTACTATCAAAATTAAGATGAATAGTATTATAAACTAAGTCTAAATCTTCGGATACAGTCTTGATATCAGT
Source organism: uncultured Bacilli bacterium (assembly GCA_934096535.1). GTDB lineage: Bacteria > Bacillota_I > Bacilli_A > RF39 > UBA660 > CAG-605. Next base: position 47,461 of record CAKOMC010000001.1, read on the forward strand.
AAAATAAACATAATCTTTCGAGTTATCCATTCTTATATCTACAATTTTAGTAGTTGGCTTTTGACCTTTATTTCTAATTAAATAGTTACCACCTAATAAAAGTACAAAAATAATTAAGACAAACATGGTAACACTAAGATAATTCTTTTCTTGCATTAGTTATAATCCGCCTCACTTAAATAAGTATTTATTTTGTTGTGAAAACTCGTAATTGCATCTTCATTCCAATAAGTATCGGGTCTCATATCAAAAGATACTAAAGATGTTTCGTCATCATAATTAATAATTTTACCATCTTTAACAAATATTAAAGCCGGTGTAAATAGGTATTCTGCTCCCATATCCGTAATTTTTAAATATTTACTAAGTAAATCTTCTATTTGTCTAAAATTTTTCGTCTTTTTAGTTCTATCTTCTATAACATCATAATAATAAACTTTCGTAATATTATTTTCTTTTAAAACGGGGTATAGTTCCCGAACATATTCTTGCATCCACGCATTACTAGAAAACCCTACTAGGATAATTCCCGTCTCATTATTTAAAATATTTAAAACTCGATTAGAATTAACATAAACAAAGGGATTATCCGTATCAATAGTTGTATATTCTTTACTAAATCGTTCCGCATCAGTTATGGTACTACTAAAATCTTTTTTTCCTAAGTAGACAAAGCACCATATCAAAAAAGCAAATAAAACTAAATATATAAAATTTCTTGTTATTTTTTTCATTAAATCATTACTTCCTAATCTTTGAATTTAAAAACATAACCCTCAATTTCAATGTCATCATTTAAAGTTGCCCCAGCATTAAGCAAGGCTTCTTCAACACCCATACCTTTTAATTTTCTAGAAAATCTTGCCACGGACTCATCTTCCGTAAACTTGGTCATCTTAAATAATTTACTAATCTCAGTTCCTTCAACACGCCACATGCCATTAACTTTTTTTACTGTAAAAGGTAGGACATTTTCATATTTGTAAACAACATGAGAAGCATAATCTTCTTCTGAATATAGCTCATCTTTAGGAGTTTTCTCGATTATATCCATTAATCTAGTCATGGCTTTATCAATTCCGTCTTGCTTAATTGCTGAAATTGGTATTACTTCAACATCAGGATATGCTTTTTTAAATTTTTCTAAATTAGCCTTGGCATCTGGCAAATCCATTTTATTAGCTAATACAATCATTGGTTTACCCGTCATTTTCTTACTATATTTATTAATCTCGGTATTAATAATTTTGTAGTCGCAGATGGGATCGCGGCCTTCACTACTTCCCATATCCACTACATGGGCTAAAACTTTGGTACGCTCAGCATGTCTTAAAAATTTAAGTCCTAAACCAACGCCATCGGCGGCTCCTTCGATTAACCCCGGTAAATCTGCCATGACAAAACTACGACCGTCATTTAATTTTACCACCCCTAAATTAGGTGATAATGTTGTAAAATGATAAGCAGCAATTTTCGGTTTAGATGATGATATTACTGATAAAAGAGTAGACTTACCAACACTTGGAAAACCAACTAACCCCACATCAGCTAATACTTTAAGTTCACATTTGATTAGTTTTTCTTCCCCTGGTTCCCCATACTCACTAGTTTTAGGTGCAGGATTTTCATGTGTTGCAAACGCTTTATTACCACGGCCCCCACGACCACCTTGGCAAATCGTAAAACGCTCTTTATCATGAGTTAAATCAACTAAAACTAAATTGGTATTAGCATCATACACAGTTGTTCCTTCCGGAACTTTAATGATTATATCTTTAGCATCAGCCCCCGTACGATTAGACCCTTTACCATTATCGCCCTTTTCGCCTTTAACAATTTTATTATATCTTAAATCAACTAATGTTCTTAAACCTTTATCAACTTCAAAAATAATATTTGCTCCATGACCGCCATTGGCCCCATCTGGTCCTAAATTAGGCATACACTTTTCATGATGAAAAGAAGTACAACCATCTCCACCTTTACCTGCTATTAATTTTATTGTTATCTCATCTACAAACATTATAATGCACCTTCATTTCTTCTTTATTTTATCAAATTACTTATAGTATGTCTAACTAAATTAATTCTATTTACAAGATACTTAACATTTTCAAAGTTATTCATTTTTATTTTCAAACTCTTATCTTTAAGCTTTAAAAAAACTATGCTTTTACATAAATCTGTTCATTTGACGCATAGTTTCTTTTATTTGTTTCTGTGAAGGTTTCCTTCCCATACTACTAAACATAACTTCGATCATTTTCTCATTAATTGGGGGATTTTTCTTCATTTCTTTTTGGACTAATTTTCTTGTTACTATAAATCCAATAACAAAGCCAATAATAAGTCCTAAAAGAATTAATAATATATCATGTAACATAATAATTCTCCTTACGAGAAGATTGTACTAAAAAAAGTATTTTTAAGCAATACTTTCTATCCAAAAATAATCCTGATTTTGAAAATCACAAGCAAAAAGATTACTATTTGTCTTTAGTTTACTAAAAAACTCTGGTTTAGCAGCTGTTGTTTCCATAACTAAATAAGCATTGCCAATTTTTAGTTTAGTTTCTTCATCATTATAGTAGTTATTGTAAATATGCGTATTCATAAATTTTGTATAATGGTCATTATTACGATAACTCGTAAACAAATAATTATTTAGTTCTAATTTGTTAATCGGGCTAACCATCTTCTCATACATATTTATCCCATATTCTTGTTCATTACTATTTAACATGTAAATATTTTGAAATGACTTAAATAAGTTATAGGGACAAACTCTTGTCATTTTCTTAAACTCATTATTAATATTAAAAATATAAAACTTTCTCAAATTTATCACCTATTAAAAGTATATATGATTACTTTGAAAAATTATGTCGAATTATTAGACCTGTTAAAACTTTTTTCAGGTCTTAAAAGCTCAAAATTCATAGAGTATAAAACTCTATGAAAGCTAATTTTCGGTATCTCTATTTAACTTATAACTTAAATATACCATAGTTTTTCTTCTTTTTAAAGGAGATTTTTTATAGTTTTATAGTCAAATTTCTAGTCAAGAGCTTTTATGTCAAAGCCAGTATTTACCTTGTTTTCAATCCATTTTTTTAGTCAAATAAAAATAAAATTTCTGGTCAAAATTATCGTCAAGCGCCTAATTTTACTAGGTTTTTCCTACTATTTTCATAGAGTTTTATACTCTATGAAGCCTAAAGTTCGACAAATAAGGAGTTTTGACTATGAAAAAGAAATATCTTATAACGAGGTTTATAATAATTTTAGGAACACTTGTTCTCTCAAGAATAAATATAAGTAACAATAAAGACTTAGCAGTTTATATTGAAAACGAACTAAATTCATCAATTCCTGCTAGTAACGAGAATCTTTATGTAAATAAAATAGATTGTGATAACAATGTAAATGCTTATTGGGATAATGATAAATGGGGTTTATTTATTAGTAACTTTTCTAAAAAAACTAAGTGTAACTTATACTTTATCCATGATACTGAAAAGCCTTATTGGCAAATGGAAAGTGTTGAAAAAGTAAATGTTTTATCAACTGATATCTTGGAATTTAAAATTGCTGGCACCGATTCTTTAGGCAATGTCTCTTCTAATCTTGATATTAGTAATTTATCCTTCTATGTTAATGACGAATTAGAAAGTCCAATTAAAGTTGAACTTACTAAGTTAGAAGAATTAAATAAAAAGATAACCTACTCTATAAAAGTCCACATGGTTGGAGGAGCCGGCAATCTAAAAGTTAAAATCAGTAGTGGTACTTTAACTGATACTAGTAATAATCAAAATGCTGAAATAACTTTAGATACTGGAATTAATGTAAGTAAAAATCCGGCTAAAATTTTTAATTTTTATACCGATAAATTTCCAGAAAATTCTGTCTGGCCGAAATACTATCGAAATCTATTAAATAATTATTACAATGATGTTACGCATAGTAATAATCCTACTCTAGATGAAATAGCTTCTGGAGATTATGATTTAATATTTTTTAATAATGATTGTTGGACTGTACCACCCGTAGCAAATTATATTTTTAGTTTGGGCATTAATGTATTTAGCGTTGGAAATGACAGCACTTCTGCTCTTGACATAATTAGCACATTTACCGAAAATAATAAAGTTGGTAACCATAAAAAAGTAATAAATAATGGCTTGACACACTACTTACCTGATTTATTCGCTGGTAGCGAAGATAATTTAAATTTAATCAAATTTTCAGAAGAGGCTACTGTTCTTTACAAAAACGAAACTAACAACACAGAATATGACAGTATTGGTTATATGATTAAAAACAATAAAATATGGTTGCATTCTCAATATATATCGAGTAATTATGTTATTCCTATGATACAATTTGCGCTTGGACAACTATAATTAATTTATGACCAAAAAAGCAAAATTTCATAGAACATATTACTCTATGAAAGCAGAAAATCGACATTTATTTTTAATTTATATGTTAACTATATCACAGTTTTAAGGCTTTTAAAAGAGTCTTTTTTTATCTATTATAGTCATTTTTGTAGTCAAATAATTTTGGTATAAAGTCTGTAAATCCAAGACTCTGTAGAAAAATTTGTAGTCAAATATTCACATTCTTTTGTGGTCAAAATTCATGGTCAAAATTTTTCAATCCTCAATAAATACGGGCTTTGCAAGCCATTTTTCATAGAGTAATATGCTCTATGAAGCCTAAAGTTCGACAAATAAGGAGTTTTGACTATGAAAAAGAAATATTTTATAACGGGGTTTATAATAATTTTAGGAATACTTGTTCTCTCAAGAATAAATTTAAATAACAATAAAGACTTAGCGGTTTATATTGAAAACGAACTAAATTCATCAATTCCCGCTAGTAATGAGAATCTTTATGTAAATAAAATAGATTGTGATAACAATGTAAATGCTTATTGGGATAATGATAACTAGGGTTTATTTATTAGTAACTTTTCTAAAAAAACTAAGTGTAACTTGTACTTTATCCATGATACTGAAAAGCCTTATTGGCAAATTGAAGAGGTTGAAAAAACAAGTGTTTTATCTACGGATATCTTTACTATAAAAATTTCTGGTAATGATTCATTAAGTAAAGTTACATCAAGTCTTGATACAAGTAGTTTATCATTTTATGTTAACGACACTTTGCAATCACCAATTAAAGTTGAACTTACTAAACTAGAAGAATCAAACAAAAAAATCATCTACTCTCTCAAAGTCCATATGATTGGTGGCGAAGGAAATCTAAAGTTAAAAATTAATAGTAACACTTTAACAGATAATGAAACCAATCAAAATGATGAAATTACATTAGACACAGGCATTACTGTAAGTAAAAATTCGGCTAAAATCTTGCATTATTATAGTACAAACGAAACTGAGGCTAGTATTCACTCCAACAAAGAAACACTAGATAAATACTATAATAATGTTACACATACAAACAACTATACACAAGAAAAAATCATTTCCGAAAAATTTGATTTAGTATTTTTAAACTCTTCCGTTTGGGGAGTCCCTTCTACAGCAAACAATATTTTTAGTGCCAATATAAATTTGCTTAGCCTTGGCAATGATACAAATGACTATTTGGATATAATTAAAACCAGTGCTTCCAGCAAGTCGTCGGTAAATTCTTCGATGAAAGTATTGAATAACAAACTAACATATTATATGCCTGATTATATTGCAGGCAGCACCGACAGTCAAAGACTAATTAAATTTAATAGCGATGTTAATATTTTATATAAAAATACTACAAATGATGTCGAATATGATTCTATTGGTTACATTGAGCAAAATGGAAGAACTTGGCTACATTCTCAAATTGCTGAAAGCCAATATTACATTATTCCAATGGTGCAATTTACGCTTGGTCAACTATAATATTATTAGTTAACCTCTTATTTTTCATAGAGCTTATAACTCTATGAAAGCAGAAAATCGACATTTATTTTTAATTTATATGTTAACTATATCACAGTTTGAAGGCTTTTAAAAGAGTCTTTTTTTATCTATTATAGTCATTTTTGTAGTCAAATAATTTTAACTTAAAGTCTATAAACTCAAGGCTTTGTAGGAAAATTTGTAGTCAAATATTCACATTCTTTTGTGGTCAAAATTTATGGTCAAATTTTTATAAGCTAAGGTAAGCACCGACTTCGAAGGCCATTTTTCATAGAGTTATAAGCTCTATGAAGCCTAAAATTCGTTAAAAAGGAGTTTTGACTATGAAAAAGAAATATTTTATAACGGGATTTATAATAATTTTAGGAATACTTGTTCTATCAAAGGTAAGCATAAATAGCAATAAAGACTTAGCAGTTTATATTGAAAACGAACTAAATTCATCAATTCCTGCTAGTAACGAGAATCTTTATGTAAATAAAATAGATTGTGATAACAATGTAAATGCTTATTGGGATAATGATAATTGGGGGTTATTCATTAGTAACTTTTCTAAAAAAACTAAGTGTAACTTGTACTTTATCCATGATACTGAAAAGCCTTATTGGCAAATTGAAGAAGTTGAAAGAACTAGTGTTTTATCTACGGATATCTTTACTATAAAAATTTCTGGTAATGATTCTTTAAGTAAAGTTACCTCAAGTCTTGATACAAGTAGTTTATCATTTTATGTTAATGATACCTTGCAATCACCAATTAAAGTTGAACTTACTAAATCAGAAGAATTAAATCAAAAAATCACCTACTCTCTCAAAGTCCATATGGTTGGTGGCGAAGGCAATCTAAAGTTAAAAATTAATAGTAACACTTTAACAGATAATGAAACCAATCAAAATGATGAAATCACATTAAACACAGGCATTACGGTAAATAAAAATCCTGCAAAAATCATGCACTTCTATGACTCCAGTTTTACTAGTGCATCCTATCAACTTAACTTTTATAAAAATCTCCTAGATAATTATTATAAAAATGTAACTCATAACAGTAATCCCTCATTAGATGAACTAGCTTTAGGAAATTATGACTTGATTTTCTTTAATAATGGTTGCTGGACAGTTCCAACCGTAGCAAATTATATTTTTAGTTTGGGCATTAATGTATTTAGCGTTGGAAATGACAGCACATCTGCCTTGGATATAATTAGCACATCTATCACAGATAGTAAAGTTGGTAACCATAAAAAAGTAATAAATAATGGCTTGACATACTATTTATCTGATTTAATTGCAGGTGGCGAAGATAATTTAAATTTAATTAAATTCGTTGATGAAGCAACCGTACTTTATAAAAATAATACAAACAACATTGAATACGACTCACTCGGTTATATAAAGAAGAACGATAAAACTTGGCTCCACTCGCAATACATTTCCAACAAATATATTATTCCCATTATCCAATTTACTCTTGGCGAACTTAAGTGATTTTAAGAAAAAATACTTGCTTACTCAATAAAACTAGCGTATTATATCCTATATCTTATAAACATAATAAGTCATAATAGTTTTTTTCCTTACTATATATAGAACTAAAACTAGTAAAAAGTATGTTAAATTAAAAAAGCATACTTTTTTTTATCATTAAATAAAACTTGCCAATTTAAAATTAACTCTTTATCTTCATAGCCAAAATCAATATAAATTAATAACTTTGGGGTGGGTGGGTGGGAAGTAATACTAAACAAAAAGAAAATTAAAAAAAGATTAACTAATAATCAAGCTAACCTAATTTTTAATCTTAATAATCTTATGTCTATTATCCCATAACTTAAGCAACTTATTTATAACAACACTACCTAATATAAAAACTGTAACATTAATAAAATAAGTATATCGAGGCTGAATTTCTATTAACATATACACTAAAGTATTCGTAATAAATAAAATATAAAAATAAAATAAATTACTATTTAAAATATCTTTTTTCTTTAAATACACTCCTACTACTAAACCTAGTATCATAAAACCATAAATAACTTTATTAACCCCTGATATTAAATCTTCTAAAGTTTTATAAGCTACTTCTAGTCCTAGTACTTTAATCTTCTTATCATTATAAATACCACTACTTGATTCTAAAGAACCATTTAAAACAAAATTATTAGTCTTACATAAAAGAAGTTTACCTACTTTATATGGATTATTAATTCTTTCTTTAATAACTTCTAACTCTCTAGTTTCGTCCCCTAAATAGATTTCATCATTGGTATCATATCTACCACAAGTATCGGGATTAGTACCTAAAACAAATTTCCATAAGGGATTATTATTTTTAAGACCATCTTCATTAATATTACTCTTAACTAAATATGTAGAAACTCCTATATTTACTAAAGAATAGAAACAAACAAAAATACTACATCTTACTACTGTAATTAACCATTTTTTACTTTTAAGAATATCTTTTTTAGTTAATTTTAAAACTCTATATAAAAGATAACTAAAAATGATAACAATACCTTCGGGTCTTAAAACATTAGAAAGTCCTAAAATGATACCAGCAATAATATAATTTGATAATTTATCTTCTTTATTATTTTTTAAAAGAAAATAAATACTTAAATAACTAAGCAAAGCACTTAAATGATGATTAGAAATAACTGTTGCTGAATATATGGAAAAGGGAAATACAGCATATAAAGCGGCTGTTATTCTAGCGGGAGTTTCTCCTACTAACGCTTTAACGGTCTTATAAATAAAATAAGTTAAACCAATTTCATAGAAAATATTTAAAAGTTTTAAAAATAGCTCGCTATTAACTATTTTTAACATTAAGGCCTCATATAAAACAAAACCGGTCTGATAAGGCCACATTGCAAAGTAACCACTCTTACTAAAACTGTAGTCTCCTAATTTAAACTTTCTTGCAGCCTCTAACAAAACCGCAAAATCACTAGTCTGGGGGACATTAAATACAATAATACCCACAATTCTAACTAAAGTTGCTATTAAAAGTAAATAAAAAACAAAGTGTTTTCCTTTATACTTTCTAATAATAAAAATAATGCTAACTATTAGAAATAGTCCTAAAAGTAAATTATTACTAATAAGAAAGACTAAACTTAAAAATACGGGAATAACAAGACTAACATTCATAAAAAACTTATCTAATTTAAAATTATTTTTAAATATATTTAATTTATTTTTTAACATATAAACCTACCTTTCTTATCCAGTATAAAATAATTAGCTCATTTTCGCAACATTTCTATTGGCAAGAATAAGATTTTGCGTTAAAATGTTTATAGGAATTGCCTAGTAGCCAAGTGGTAAGGCATCAGATTCTGACTCTGACATTTCGTGGGTTCGAGTCCTACCTAGGCAGCCATTATGTTTATTAAGACCTTGAGGGGTCTTTTTATTGTAATTTTTTTGCTTTATTTTAAAATTTAATTTATTTATAATTAAGTACTATATTATAAAGTGTTAGTAAAATTAATATAAAAAATGAATTTAGAAATATTTAAAAACTCTTTGAAAATAAAAGAAACTATATTATAATAGACAAAGAAAAGAGGAATATTATGACAAATAAAGAATTAGCAGACATTTTACTTCCTAATGTCTTACATGATTATAAATATTATGAAGAAAAATATCCAGAAAGAAATCTAAGTGCCGGAGCTTATGTAACTCGTTTTGCTCCATCTCCTACTGGTTTCGTTCACATGGGAAGTTTATATACTTCTTTTGCGGCTTTACAGCTGGCTAAACAAACTAAAGGGATATGTTTCTTAAGAATTGAAGATACTGATGGTAAAAGAACCGTTTTAAATGGGGTTCAAGGTATTATTGATGATTTTAAAAACTTGGGGATTACTTTTGATGAAGGCCAAGGTTTTGGTGGTGAATATGGTCCTTACTTACAATCAGAGAGAAAAGATATTTATCAAGCCTATGCTAAAAAATTAATTGCAGAAGGTCTAGCTTACCCATGTTTTTGTACCCCAGAGCATTTAGAAGAAATAAGAAGTTATCAAGAACATAAAAAGTTGCGTTTAGGTTATTATAAAAAATATGCTAAATGTCGTGACTTAACGATGGCAGAAATTAAAGAACATTTAGATAAGGGCGATAAATATATTATTCGTTTCCGTAGTCAAGGCGATTTTGAAAATAAAATTATTTTGCATGATGCCATCAAAGGCGATATTGAAATGCCGGAAAATGATATTGATGATGTTATTATTAAAAGTGATGGTCTACCTACTTATCATTTTGCCCATGTTGTTGATGATCATTTAATGCATACAACCCATGTTACTCGTGGGGATGAATGGGTAGCTAGTTATCCTAAACATCATGAATTATTTAAACTTTTAGGTTTTAAAGAACCTGTTTACGCTCATATTGCCCCAATTACTATTAAAGAAGGAACAACAGTTCGTAAATTAAGTAAAAGAAAAGATAAAGAAGCTGCTATTAGTTACTATCAAAAGTTAGGTATTCCAACGGAAGTTATTAGATTATACTTAGCTACTATTGAAAATTATGACTTTGAAGAATGGTATAATGCTAATCCAGATAAAGGTATTGATGACTTTACTTTTGAATTTAGTAAAATGCCTATCGGTGGTACTCTATTTGATATGGAAAAACTACAAAGTATTGCTAAAATTTACTTTAGTCGTTTAAAAAACTATGAATTATATGATATGGCTTTAAAATATACTAAAGAATATGATGAAGAATTTTATAATATTTTAGTAAATAATAAAGAATACGCTCTTAATGTCTTTAATATTGAAAGAGATATTGAAAGACCTCGTAAAGATATTGCTGCCCTAAGTGATGTAAAAACCGAATTTAGTTATATGTTTAATGATTTATTTTATAAAGATACTAATCCTTATGCAGAATGTAGGGTATGTGATAAAAATATTGTTCTAGATTATATTAATAATGTTTATAATGAAGCTGATACTCAAGAAGAATGGTTTAATAATTTAAAAGAATTTGCGGTAGAAAATAACTACTCAGCAGATAAAAAGGCTTATAAGGCTGAGCCCGATAAATTTAATGGTATGGTAGCCGATTTCTGTGCCTTACTTCGTATCATTATTTGTAAGAAAAATCAATCCCCAAATATTTATTATTTAATTAAATATCTAGGTAAGATTGAATTAGTTAAGAGAATTAATAAGTTCTATGAAGAAAAATAGTCCCATCAAAGACTATCTTTTTTATACCTAATTTTTAGTAATAACATTTCTAAACGAAACATCATCATAATCTTTTCCACTACCATTTGTTGATAAAAAAATACCAGCCCTACTTCCGGATAAATAGCTACCACCTCTTGCCATTGCAGGTCCATTTTCCCATAAAGCGTAAGATGTATCATTATACCAAGTTGAAGAAGTTGAACTTCTAACCTCTTTAGTAGCATCGCCAAGAGAATACATCTCAAACGAAGTATGATTTAAAAATATATATTTATCAAAATACTTATCTAAAGGAATATTGTCATCATTAAAGCCAGTATCGCTATACAAATTTTTATTTTGATTGCCATCAATCAACAAAACCATAACAGCTTCATAAGAACAACCACTTAAATCATATATTCCAAATACATTCCCAGTAGTAGAAGCATTAACGCCATTTTCATTCCACCTAAAATTAGTTGGGCATAAATCATTTTCTGAAGCTTCGGAATCAACGCTTGTTCCAGAACACCCAGTAACATAACTTGCATTATTATTAATCCAAACCTCACATCCACTTTCAATACAGTTATTTTTATCAATATATCGTCCATATTTAGAATTAGTAAGATAAGCAACCGCTCCCCAGTCCATATTTTTCATCATATGACTATCAATTTCAGTAGTGTTTAAACCATATAATAAATTGTTAATTAATTCTATATTTCTTGATATCATAAATTTACTATATAAATTTATATTTTTAATACTAACTAAATTAGGCTTTATCGTTGCCAAATCAGTCGTTCCTGTCATTTCAAACTTTCCTACCCAAATACCCGACAATTCTGTATCGCCAAAAGTAAAAGCTGGGTGAGTTAAATACTCGCCATTTTTGTTTCCATTTGCTTTTGGTCTTTCTGTACTTTCAAATATAATATTAATCATTTGTTCATCACTAACACCATTTTCGGCATTCCATAATCTATAACGATATCGTGGTATCCAAACATACATTTGTAAAATGTCATTCATATCTATAATTTGTCCGACCATATCTGGTTTTAAATTCATATTACTATCAAAATATTTATTTTTTACTGTGGTATCGCTACAATTAACCAAAACAGCATTCCCCCACTTATGATTTTCATAATCATACCAAAGAGAATTTTCATCAGCAATCAAAATATTTCCAGTATCATCATAAACAACAGGAATAAACCCTTGATAAAGTTCAGGCTTCGTAACATCTTTTATTGTCTGAAAATACAAATTACACTTAGACTTTTTAGATAAATTACTAACAAATAGCCCCCACTCTTCATCATTCCAGGAAATATTAACATCATTATCACAAACAGCCTTCGTAAAAACAGACTCATTCTTACTAGGAATTTTATCAGTTAATTCACCATCAAGATAATTAGCAATATATTCCTCTTTTAATAAAGACTTACCAAATAATACATTTGCTGTATATAAAATCATTAATCCTATTATCACTATTAAAATCATCTTTTTTTTCATAATCATTCTCCTAAATAACCATATTTCGGCTTCATAGAGTATACAACTCTATGAAAAACTGACCGTGAGACCCGTATTCACCTAGAAGTAGTAATTAATTGACCAGAAATTTTGACGAGAAAAAATTAGATTTATTGACTACAAAAGGTTCTTAGACTCAAGGTAACTAAAGACTTAGAAAGAAAATTAATTGACTATAAATTTGACTATAATAAAATTCAAAATCATCTTTAAAACATTTAAAAACTATGATATATTTAACATATAAGTTAAAAATAAACGCCGATTTTCCGCTTTCATAGAGTTGTATACTCTACGAAAAAGTAAGTTTTATAGTCAAAAAAAAGGCCTTGTATCATCTAATCGATTTTAGGTCTTTTAATTATTATAATAAAAATACAATTCTAAATAATCTTTTTATCCTTTTAAATAAATCTAAAATTATTTGGTAAAATAAACACTACACTTAGTTTTAGCAACATCATTAGTTATAGTAAGACTCCAACTACTAGTATCAAAAGTAGCGGTTGCCCCATTCGTACAACTAACACTTTTTAAAACTAGACTAGTATCTTTACTAGGAAATCCCCCACTCACATAAGTATCATTAATAAAAGCAATTTTCTTTATTGGTTCGTAAGTAAACTTGGCAACTGTCGTTCTTATAACCTCTTCTTCAGCGTGCGCTGTAAACTTTGAAAAAGCAAAATAAACCACCGTTGATAAACATAAACATAATGATACAGTGCCAATTCCATACTTCAAATATAAAACTCTATTTTTTTTACGCTCTATTTTTTTTAAAACTTTATTATAATCTTTACTCATCATAATAAAACCCTTTCTATCATACCTAAATTATAGCAAAAAATCCCAAAAGATAAAAGATAAACTTAAATTCTTGCAAGCAAAAAAAAGATAAATGCTTGTGACCTAGTATAAAGCACTTACCTTTTCCTTATATTCTCTTAAAATTTCTTCATTAGGAACCATAACATATAACTTACTTATCGGATAAGAGAAAGTATAATCTAAAGCAGAAGTTCCATTTAAACTAACCGACTCTATTTCATAACTAGATGGTTTACTAATCTCTTTCTTTATAAAATCCGTAATTTCTTTTTTAGTCAAATTAGTAATCATTGCATCATCTAAAACATCTAAAAATTTTGTATAACTAGTAATTATCTTCGGGCTCATAGCCTTTTTAATCAAAGCCTCTAAGACTATCATCTGATTTTCGCCTCTGGTAATATCCCCATCAGCAAAAGAATGTCTTTCTCTTACAAAGGATAAAGCCGCATCACCGTCTAAATGATTAAGACCTTTCTTAAATTTATAAGTCTTGGTCATAGTCGAATCATAAATACCTGTTTCAAAAGCATACTTACTTTTAACATCAATACCTCCAAGTAAATTAACAATTTTAATCAAAGAAGTAAAATTAAGTCTTACATAATAATCAATTTTTACACCCGTAAAATTTTCTACTGTCTTCATGGCCGTATCAATTCCATATAAAGAAGCATGAGTTAGTTTGTCCTTACTATTCTTACCGTATAAAGAAACATAATAATCCCTTGGAATATGAACCATAACAATTTTTTTAGTAACAGGATTAACAGTTAAAACAATATTAACATCGCTTCTTGTCTTTGTGGCAATCTTATTATAAGTATCAACCCCACTAATATAAACGCTAAAAGTATTCTTCGTTATATCAATATTATTTTCTTTTACATTAGTCTTAACTGTAATTTCATAATTATAAATGCTCTTCGTACTACTTGCATAAGCCGCATCATTTTCTCTTAAAACAGTATCCGTTGCATTATCAATCAAAATAGCGGGAATTTTTTCCATTAAAAGAGCCGAAGTCAAACTAGACACATCATCAAAAGCAACAGTTTTATCGATTTTTTCCTGTATCTCCTTAACTGCCCTCGTATAACCTTCATCAGTATTTTTTAAAACCCCAATCTCTTTTAAATCGGAAACAGCTGTTTCTAAATTATTTAAAACAACAACTTTATAAGCTTCAATTTCGGTTTTCGTATGAATTTTATCTAAAAAACTATTCGTCTTATTTAAATAAACACAACCAATTATCTCAATTACAAACAAAACTATCCCTAAAAATAAAGCCCACATATGCTTATTCTTAATATTTCTGATTAAAAATAAAGCCAATCCAACTAAAACTGCACTAATCAAACCAAAATACAACAAATTTAAAACATTAGTAAAATAAAGTAATATTAAAAAAATAATATTTACTACTAATAATAAAACATTAAAATATTGATAAAACTTCTTTTTCTTTTTTTTCTTCATTCATCTCACCCTTTTAAAAATCATATTTTTTCTAAAATTTTATTTATCTAAAATCATTTAACCCTAAAATATCATTTAATCTTAAAACCATATTCATTTACAATCCTAAAATATCCTAAAGAATAAATATCATTAGGTAATCTTGTATAATCTTTTAAATAATTTTATAAAGCTTTTCGCTTCGAATAAAATTATAACACATTTATATTAAGATACCAATTTTATCATCATTACTTGACATCTTTTTTACTTTTTTTACAATTATAAATTTTTTCGTATTTTTTTCTTCTACTCTCTATTATTATAAAGCTAATTATTTACCAAAAGAAAATATTGTTAAATTAAACCAATTAGGATATAATAAAATAGAAAATAAGGAGACCTCTTATGAATAAATTTATCCAAAAATTAAAAAACAGTAACAAAGTTTACTTAAGTATTTTAATAATAACTCTAATCGCATATATAATAGGTTATACAATTTTTGTAAAAAACATCGCCGTCCTGACGGGTATTGAAACCTTAGTCCGTATGATACTTATTATCCTCTTTGGAATCTGGTTTTTGGTATGGCTAATCATGGGTCTGGTCTATGTCATTAATAAAAAGTATTCTAGTTTCATTATCATGATTATATTTACTCTTTTGTTTAATGGTATTTTCTTTGTAGCTGGTTATTATATTGATACTATTTATAAAGAAATAGATAATATTAGTAAAGATACCATAAATTATACAACCTACTTAATCAGTCTTAAAGATAAAGATTTCGATAGTGATAGTAAAATTGGTATTATTAGTGATACTTCTAATATTGAGGGAAATGTTTTAGCTAAAGAATTGATAGC
The DNA here is from genome assembly GCA_934096535.1 of uncultured Bacilli bacterium. Lineage (GTDB taxonomy): Bacteria > Bacillota_I > Bacilli_A > RF39 > UBA660 > CAG-605. The sequence goes on from CAKOMC010000001.1 coordinate 63,318, forward strand.
TAAAGATAACTTAGCTAATAAATTATATCAATATGAAGATTTTTATGTCATGTTAGATGATTTATATAGTGGTAAGATTGATGCTTGTTTTGTTTCAAGTAACTACGCTATTCTCTTTGCTTCGGAAGAAAAATATCAAAATATTAAAGATGAAACTAAGGTAGTTTTACAATATAGCAAAGAAATGAAAAATCAAGATAATATTAGCTATACTAATAAAAAGTTGACGGAACCATTTACTATTTTAGTAATGGGAGTTGATAGTGAAGCCAATGGTCTTAATGCTAATGGAGCTTTTAATGGCGATACTTTAATGATGGTAACTTTTAATCCTAAAACTTTATCAGCTTCCATGTTTAGTGTCCCAAGAGATCTTTATGTTCCTATAAAATGTCGTAATAATGCCTTAGCTAAGATAAATTCTTCGGCGGCTTATGGTACTAGTTGTGTTATTAATACCATGAAACAACTTACGGATATTGATATTGATTATTATGTTAAAATGAATTTTAAAGGGGTTGTCGATTTAGTTGAAGCTCTAGGGGGTGTTACGGTTAATGTTGAAGAACCTTGGAGTTGGTATAATGCCGGGGTTAACTATGGTGGCAAGGTTTGTGAACAAAACTCTAACCGAGAATTTGGCGATAAAGTTGTTTGTATGGATCCAGGAGTTCAAACTTTAAATGGTGAGCAGGCTCTAGCCTATGCCCGTAATCGTCATCAATATATTGGTTCTGACTTAGACCGAATTAGACACCAGCAAGATGTTGTGGAAGCTATCGTTGAAAAAGCTAAAACCCTTCGTAGTTTTGATGATTTTAAAAATGTTTTAAATGCTGTTCAAAAAAATATGGATACCAACATGACTACAGACCAAATTTTATCTTTATATGATGTTGGTAAATCTTTCCTTGTAAATACTATTAATGGTAATGAAGTAAAATTTTCTATTTACAAAACCACTTTAGAAACTTATAGTCTACCTGTTTATCTCGGTTATTCTACTACATCAGCCCTAGGTTATTATAAAGATAGTTTAGAAGATATCAAAAAAATGATGAAAACTAATTTAGAATTAATTGAAAAAGTTCCTAATAAAACATTTAGCATTGATTATAATGAAAATTATACATTAAAATTTTATGGCAAAAAAATCTATGGCGCCAAGTCAGTTGCTACGATGCCAAATTTAATTGGTTCTTCGGCTCTTTATGCTAGTAACTGGGCTGCAAGTAATGGGGTTAACTTAACAAAAGTAGAAGTTTATGAAGGTGATGAGCATTTCAACTATTTATATGCTGATGGAGTTGTTGCTGACCAATCAATTCATGTTAATTCGGTAATTGAGTCAGGTACTAATTTAACTCTTTATGTTAATAGAAGGTCAAGTAATATTGATAATTCTAATACTAATGATAATAACAGTAATAGTGAAAATAATGCTAATGATACGCCTACTCGTGGTGAAAATGATACAGTAATTGATAATGAGGAGTAAAATACTTCTCATTTTTTATGTCTTAAAAAGCTTTAAATATTCTAGATACTTAATTGTTTTTATCGAAATCACTCCTATTTATAAAACTATTTACCTTTGCATAAAACTACTAATTATTATGTTAAAATAGCTTATCTTCTTAATAAAAAAATAATTTTAAAAATTAAAAAAAGACATTTAAAAAGAAAGAAATTATTAAAAATTCTTTCTATTTTTTAGTATTCTTGTTATCTTTATTATTTTCAACTGGTCCATAGGCTACAACACTATATTTATTATCCTCTTTAGTTAAAATAACATCAACTTTTTTATCATAACCTAAATCACTTACATAGGTAACATCTGCCGTTACTTCATAGGCAGAGACACTCTCTTCCCCCATTTTATAAGTAGTAGTTTTAAGTTCATTCACTACAACATCACTAACTTCTGGTAATAATTGTTTACGGTCATTATAAGCATTATCTTCAATATAGTCATAAAAATTATCTACTACTTTATTAATAAACATATCTTTTTTAGTAGTATTAAAATACTGAGAACTTGTTACCTCATATTTATTAATCTTATTATTTAAGGATAATAAATCAATTACAAAGACTTTGGCTAACTGATTTATATAAGCATTTTCATCTATCTCTTCAGCTTCTAATATTTCTTTTAACTTAGCAAATTCGTCTTTATAATAAGAAGAGGCATTATCATTTATATAATAACCATAGGTTGGAATATTATTTTCAACCTTACTAACATTTACTGGCTCTTCTTTTCTTTGGAGGGTACCATAAAAATAAAAGATTATTCCAAAGATTAAAAACAATGAAATAAGAGTCAAAAACATCTTAAAAATATCACTTTTCTTCATACTTTTTAGCATATTTATCACCTATTCTTCTAATATACGAACATTATACCATAAATTTTAATTTTTTACTTGAAATCTTGCAGTTTTTTTGGTATTATTAAGTAGTCAGTTGAAGGAAAAGCAATAGATAAATGCAGGTGTGGTTCAACGGCTAGAATGCGACCTTGCCAAGGTTGAGACGGGAGTTCGATTCTCCTCACTTGCTCC
>CAKOMC010000002.1 GCA_934096535.1 uncultured Bacilli bacterium
AAAAGACTAGGTAGCCTAGGAGAAACAAAGGTAAGTAAAAAAGATAATAAATTTATTAAAACAGTAGAAATAGATGAGGATTACAATAAGCGTAATATTACTTTAACTAATGAAGAAGATAGATTAGTAATTAGTGGTAAGTTTAAAAAAGGAGAAAATGTTAGTTTTATCTTAAGAAAAGGTTTTACTAATAATTATTATGATCAAATAATAAGCAAGAAACCTTATACGGCCTTATGTGTAGATATCTTTACAGAAGAAGAAACTAATGAAGGTATTAATATTACGAGATATATTAATAAAGAGGGTTTAAGTGGTAAATATAGTATTTATATTAAGATAAATGATAAAATATATAAGACTAACAATTATATAGAAATTAGTGATTTAAAAGAGGCTTTAGTGTAATTTTGTTATTACTAAACCTCTTTTTTATTTCACTGACAATACAGTTTCTGGATTTATAGATAACTATATTTGGTACTTGATTAAATTACAAAATTTACAAAAGTGTGATAAAAAGGCTAAAAAAATCTGCAAAAGTGTGATAAAAATGGCTAAAATGCCTGCAAAAGTGTGATTTTAATAGAAATATGTCTTTTTTAAGTCAAATATTTGTTACAAATAAATAATTATATGGTAAAGTATAAGTAATGAGTTTTAATTGATAAAATCGTGGTTATGTATAAATTTTAAATTTGTGTTTGATGTGAATAATTAGTTGAAGTAGGAGAAAAATAAGATGGATAATACTGTGTTTTATGGATTTAGAGGTAACATGCTTTTTCCAAAACAAATTTCAATGTATAATATTGAATTGGAAAATACCTCCGAATGTAAGAATAAAGTTTTTAATGATTTTTTTACAAAATTAGAAAAAGAAAAAAAGTTGACATCAAAATATCAAAATCGTGTTTATTATATGATATTTAAGAATAAATATGAAAATATTTTGCATTGTCAGTTAGCTAGAAGACGAAAGTTTTATAAAAGAGAATTAAAAGATAACGATATAATTGAATTGATTGATGATGATTATCCATATGTTAATATTTTTATAAAATTGGATTCACAAATGTTTTTTATAGAATCTAAGACAGCAGTCTATCAAAATTATAATACATGCAGTAATGTAATCTCAAACATCATAAACAATAACTTAAATATAGATGGAATAACGATTATTTTGGAAAATATAAGCAACGAACAAGACTTTTGGAAATATTTTGATGGTGAAACGAAGGTTTATAAATTGGAGTTTAATTTAGTTTATCCAAATATTTTTAAAGCAGCCGATGCTGCCAGTAATGTTGTAAGGGAAGCACAAGAGGCAACTGGAGCAGATAGCCTTGAAATTGTGTTTCATAACTCAAAAGGTGATTTAAATCCTAATAAGGAAAAGGAAGGAATTAATTCATTTGTTAAGTATGCTAGTGCTGGTGGCGGTAAGTGGAGTATGCTCATTAAGGGTAAAAATAATAAAAAAGTAAAGATTACCAGTAGCCAAAATAGTGTTAAGGGCAGTTTAAATATTTCTAATAAACACTTAAACGAAAATGCATTAACATCAGAACAAGTAATTTCATTAAAATACTTGTTTGATGAAATAGAAACAATCGAAAGATTTAAAAAACATGATTAAAAATTTTATAATTAAATATAAATCGATTATTATAGAAGTGCTTTGTGCGTTACTTGCACTATTGGCAGTCATTAATAAAAATGAAGAAATATTTCTTCTTGATTCAAAAAATTTAATAAATATATTGTTAACTTTACTCGGCTTGTGTTTTACTAGCTTTGGCTTTATAGAATCATCAATTAATAGTATATTAAACAAAGGCATAGATGGTAGAAAGAGAATATTATTAAACAAAAAAATCAAAAAATTAGTAGAAGAAATTCGCTCTAATATTGTTTTTATTTTTAAAACAATTATTATATTAATTGTAATAAATACAGTTAAAAATCTAGATTTTCCTTTTTTATGTGATATTTGTGACTTAAATCTTAAAATATATACCGTACATTCGCTTAAACATTTTATTATGAATTTTATTTCGACTTTTTTCTTTAATTTATCTGTTGGATGTTTATATGATTTGCTTGATGCAATGTTTATAATTTTAAAAGAACATTATAATTTTTAAAATTTAAGGGATACTTTAAATAATGGCAAATTACCTTGCGTCAATTAGAAACATAGTGTTATAATGTAGTTGCTATTGTTGTAGGACAATAGGTTAATTTTAGTAATTGTCAATATTAAATTGATAATTTCTATTATATTAATGATATATTTGAAGATATTCGTTGATATTTCACCTCCTTCAATGTGAATTGAAATCGTGAAGATTAATCTCACTATCTTTGATATTATTATATCATTATCTTTAAAAATATTTGTAGCAATAAAAAGTGGGCGGTAGACCAGTAATGAAGATTAAATGGTTGAGGTTCGTTGTCAAAATACACCTGTATGGGGCGCTACACCTAGGTGTGTTTTTTCATGTGGAGGATAAATGAGCGAAAGAAAAATTTTTAAAAACAAATATTATAAACACATTGATAAAGTTCCTAATATTTCTGATGTTATACCAAAGATAACTAACAGAGAATATATAGAAAGACATAGCTTTTATCCGTTTATAGGTACACAAATTAAATATAAAAAATATATAAAAGAAGTTTCTGAAATAACAAAGAAACATTGGCACCCTAAAATAAGAGAAATTAAATATGCAGCTCATTTAGATAGCTTGATTTATCAGTGGTATTCACATCTTTTAAATGAAAATTATAATAAGTACAGTACTGATAATGGCTTTAGCCGTTGTTCTGTTGCTTATAGAACTTGCTTTTCTGGAAAGAGCAGTATAAATTTTGCCAAAGAATTTATTGATGCTATTAAAAAATGTGATGAATGCTATATAATAGTAAGTGATTTTCATCAGTTTTTTGATAAAATTGACCATAAAATTTTAAAAAGTAATATTAGTAAGGTAATGGGCTTTTCTAAAATGCCAGATGATTGGTATAAAGTGTATAAAAGCATGACTAGGTATTGCTATATTTCTAAGGAGAGCATAGAAGAAAAGTTAATAAAAGAAAAATTTGAAACAAAGAAAAGTTTAAAATCGCTAATGTGTTATTTTCAAAATATATCATGGAAAGATGCTAAAAGTTATTTTATTGAAGAAATCAAAAGGAATATAAATAAAAATGATTATGGAATTCCGCAAGGTTCTCCTTTAAGTGGAATATTTTCAAATGTATTTATGATTGATTTTGACAAAAAAATGAATGACTATGTAAAAATTCGTAATGGCTTTTATATGAGGTATTGTGATGATATTGCTATTGTTATTCCAACTTATGCAGTTTCTAATATTGAACAAATATGGGATGAAGTCATCAAATATAAATCTGAACTTGATGGACTTGAGATTAACGAACAGAAAACATGTTGTTATATTTTTAAAAATAATAAAATAGAATCATTACATAACGAACTTGAATTATTTAAAAAATCACCTGATTGGGTATCATATTTAGGATTTACATTTGACGGCAAATATGTAAAGTTTAGAGATAAAACTATAACTAAATATTATTATAAATTTTATCACAAAATTGATAGAATGAAAAAACATGAAATAATTAGATTAAATAGAGGAAAACATAGAAAATCTTTGATTGATAAGCATATGATACTAAAAGAGTTAAAAATAACTGGAAAATCTAGGAGATTTTCCGATTATTTAAGTAGAGCTAAAAATATATTTTATGGAGAATTTTATATCCAAAATTTTAATAAAAATACAAAAAATAAGTTACTTAATAGATTTAATAAAAACAAATAAAAGATATGATGATTTTTATAAACATTTACTTATAAACTTTTAAAGGTAAAGAATCATAGCACATTGTATTGAAATATTTAGGTTTTAATCTTTTTTCTTAGCGGTAAGAGTGTGTAATGATTGATTTGATAATTTAATGATTGCTATTATGAATATATAGTATATTTTTATTGAAAAACAAAATTAATTAAAGTTAATTCTCATTTTAAAATATAAAAAAATAACGCTTAAGTCTGATACGACTTTGCGTTATTTTTTATTTAGCTCCAGTTTTAAATACTACAGCCTTAATAGTTCTAAATACACACTTAATATCTAGAAGAATACTACAATGTTTTACATAGTAATATTCAAGTTCTAATCTTTTTTCATAAGTAGTAGCAGATCTACCATTAGCGGCCCACCAGCCAGTAATACCTGGTTTAACAGCCTCATAAATCTCATGGTTACCATTATGAGCATCAAGTTCACCTTCAACTAAAGGACGAGGTCCAATTAAACTTAAATCGCCTTTTAAAACATTAATAAACTGTGGTACTTCATCTAGTGAAGTTTTTCTAAGAATTTTCCCCATTTTTGTAATTCTAGGATCATTTTCAAACTTTTGATTTTCATCCCATTCTTTTTTATACTTAGGATCTTTTAATAATTCTTTTAATACTTCATCAGCATTAACTACCATACTTCTAAATTTATAAATATATATAAATTTACCATTTTTACCAATTCTTTTTTGTTTATAGAAGATAGTTTTTGTATCACCACTTAATAAGTAAGATATCTTTACTATAAGGGCTATAGGTAATAAGAATACGCATCCTATTAAAGAACAAATTATATCAAATAATCTTTTAATTATAAAATATAATGTCTTTCTAATAGAAAAAGAATTAGTACTTTCTAATGTTGCTTCACCATTCATAATAACACTCCCCAAACTACAATTAATTAACTTAAAGCAAAGTTATTGTATCATATAAATTAATATTGTGGTATAGGTTTTTTATGGAAAGTAGAATTTTTTTGACTTAATGATATAGAAATAATATAATACCTCTTAAGAAAGGCTTTTATAATGGGTAAAGTAGTAATAGAAAAAGTGGAATTATTTAAAGAAGTAGTAGGTGAATTAAATAAGAAGTTTATTGCTTTTGATACGGAAACAACTGGGTTTAGTCCTTATAAAGATAGAATAATAGAACTAGGTGCAGTTTTATTTATAAATAATAGAGAAACTGAGTATTTTAATTCTTTAGTTAAAACTGATGTTAAAAATTCTTATCAGGCTTATAAAGTTAATAAGATAAGTGAAGAAATGTTAGAAAATGCTCCTTTAGAAATAGATATTTATCCTAAGTTAGTAGAATTTTTAGAAGAAGTCTTAAAAGGAAATATTATCTTAGTAGCGCATAATGCTATTTTTGATATGCGTTTTTTAAAAAATACCTTAGAAAGATTGGGTTATAGTGGTCATATAAGATATTTAGATACATTAAAGATATCTCATATGTTTCCTACTATAGATCATCATCAAAGTACTATAGCAGAGTATTTAGGGATTAGAAATGAAGAAGTGCATAGAGCATATACTGATGCCTTAACTTGTGGTAAGATATTAAATAAAGTTTTAAAAATTAGTGGTGATTATTTATGAAAAAATGTGTAAATATATTACTAACTTATCCAGATGGTAATATTTATGTTGTTAGAAAAGTAAAATATGATGAGATTAAAAAGCATAATATAAAAAATATCATAGAATTAGAAAATTATTGTAATAAAAAAAATCTACTTGAGGATAATGGTGCAAATAATTTTTCGTATGATAGAGAAGTTGAAAAAGATATTATTGCTTATTTAGGATGTCAAAACGGTAAAATAAATTGGAATCCTAATTATAATGAGTTTGAAATTGAAAAAATATTTAATTTTCAAAATAAAACTGAATTTGTTGTTAGGGCATATCCTGGTATTGGTTCTTTCAAACATGAACTTATTATCGGAATAATAGTAAACGCAGTATATGATGTATTAAAGTTCATTTTTTGTAATATGTTTAGATTAAGTACAGCACTTTCTTATAAAATAATGGCAAAGAAGGTTTATAAAGACGCTGATTTTATTAATAGTGTTATCTCAAAAAATAATAAATGGTCAGTTGGTTTCATAAATGAAGATAAGTTTTTTATGCTCAAATTTTGTGAAAAACATATTATGAAGAATAATGGTTATAAAAAAATAGATAATTTTTGGATAAAAGCGTAGTCATGATAAAATTTAAAAATATTAAAGGTGGTAATAACCTTAAATAGTTAAACATTTTTTATAGAAACAATTTACTATATGTGGTAATATAGTAATAGTTATAAGAAATGTTTCTTTTTTTAACTAATTATTTATTTTTTCTTTGACTTTGAATAAATAGTTAGTATAATATTAAAAGATTTATTTATTAATTTATATGTTGTGAAGTAAAGGAAGTAGATGTAATGGAAACCAATGAGCCTATAAAAATTTTTCAGCTGGTGGGAAGCTATAAGGGTGGCGGTGTTGAGGCTGTTGTAATGAATTTTTATCGAAATATTGATAGAAATAAGATACAATTTACATTTGTATGTGATGAAGACTCAACTGATATTCCCTATGAAGAAATAGAAAAACTTGGCGGCAAAATTATTATTGTGCCACCATATAGCAAGCCTTTTAAATACCATAGTGCTTTAAAAAAAGCTCTTAAAGAAGATGATTACAAAATAATCCATTCTCATATAAGTACGATGTCTGTATTTAGTTTATTTGCGGCTAAATGTGCTGGAGTTCCCGTAAGAATTGCACATAGTCATAGTACAACTAATAAAAAAGAAAAAAAGAAAAACTTAATGAAACAAATATTAAGACCTTTTAGTAAAGTATTTGCAACTGATTATATGTGTTGTTCAGAACTTGCGGGAAGATGGTTATTTGGTAATAAAGAATATGATAAAGGTAATGTTTATTTACTAAATAATGCTATTGATTTAGATAAGTTTAAATATAATGAATCTTTAAGAAAAAAGAAAAGAAAAGAACTTGGTATTAAAGATGATACCTTAGTAATTGGACATATTGGGAGATTTGTTGCTCAAAAGAATCATGATTTTTTAATAGATATATTTAATGAAATTTATAAGAAGAACAATAATTCTATTTTATTACTTGCGGGACAAGGTCCTTTAATGGAAGATATTAAAAATAAAGTTAAAGAATTAAATTTAGATGATAATGTTAAATTCTTAGGGCAAAGAAGTGATGCTAATGAATTATATCAAGCCTTTGATGTATTCTTACTTCCTTCTTTATATGAAGGGTTACCAGTAGTAGGAGTAGAGGCTCAAGCATCAGGATTATTGTGTTATTTATCTGATGATATGACTAAAGAAACTAAGGTATTAGATATAACTAAATTTATGTCATTAAATAATACACCAAAAGAGTGGGCAGATAATATCTTAGATGATGTAAAAAAATATAAAAGAATAGATACTTCTAAAGAAATGACGGCTAAAAACTTTAATATTAAAGAAGAAGCAAAGAAATTAGAAGAATATTACTTAAATCTATATAATAATGGTGGTGAAAAGAAATGAAAAAAGTTGCGATTATTGTTTGCTGGATTGGAAAAATACCTGATTATTTTGATTTCTGGGAGTTTTCTTGCTCAAAGAATCCAAAATACGATTTTCTTGTTTTTACTAATAATCATAGAAATAATAAGTATGATAATGTTAAATATATTGATTTTTCTTTAAAAAAATTTAATGAATTAGCTTCAGAAAAATTAAAGATTAAAATTAATATAGATAAGCCATATAAATTATGTGACTTTAGACCAGCTTACGGTGTTATTTTTGAAGATTATTTAGAAAGTTATGATTTCTGGGGACATTGTGATATAGATCAAATTTTCGGAAACTTAGAAAAATTTATAACTGACGATGTGCTAGAAAAGTATAGTAAAATTAATAAAAATGGTCATTTAACTTTGTATAGAAATACTAAAAAAGTTAATACATTATTCAAAGAAAATGGTAGTTTATTCAATTATAAAGAAGTTTTTCAATCAAATCAAAATTTTGCATTTGATGAATATACTGGAATTAATATGATTGCCGAAAAACAAAATGTAAAATGTTTTTATATTAATAATTTTGCTGACATTGATAAAAGATTTAGAAGATACATTTGTAAAAATCATAGGAATTATAAATATCAATTTTATGAATACAATAATGGAAAAATAATCAAAATTTATTATGATGGTAGCTTAAAATACGAAGAAATGATGTATTTACATTTCCAAAAGAAAAAATTGAATATAAAATTTAATACATTTGAAGAGTGTATTGCAATCGGATATAAGGAATGCTCAAATATAAATGGCGCTATAACGAAAGAAATAATTGAGAAAATCAATGGACATGATAATAGAATTTTATGTTTTTTTGAAAAAATTGGTTATTATACACATAAAATAAAAGAATTCTTTTTTTCTACAAGAGAAAAAAAGAAAATTTGGCTTAAACAAAAAAAATCTATGGAGGAATATAAATGAATAAAAAACAAGGAATTTTAACTTTTCATGCAGCCTATAATTATGGATCATGTTTACAAGCATATGCATTGCAAACGTTTTTAAATAAAAATAACAATTCATTTGAAATAATAAATTATCGACCTCATAATCAGTATGGAATGTACAGTTTGATTAACTTAAGTTATTTTAACAAAGGAGTGTTAACAAAAAATATATATAATCTCTTCCATTTTAAATCGATAAAAGGTCGTAATAAAAAGTTTAATGATTTTATTCATAAATATTATAAATTAAATAGTAAAAATTTTTTAAATGATCAGGAACTAGCTGAAATTATTAATGATTACGATGTAATAGTTTGCGGAAGTGATCAAATATGGAATTTATCTGATTCAACATATGATCGCAGCTTGGCATATTACTTGGAATTAGATAAAAAATTTGATGGTACTGCCATTGCTTATGCACCATCTTTTGGGGATACAGTGGACAATATTATAAAAAATCCCATGTTTGACATTAAGTATCTTAATAACTTTAAGTATCTTTCTTTTAGAGAGAGCGATGTAGTGAATGTGATGAAAAAGATGGGATTTGATTCCACCCTCGTTTTAGACCCAACATTATTGTTAAAAAAAGAAGAATGGGAGGAATTGATAGGACCTCCAATAATTACTAAGCCATATATATTTTATTATTCTTTAAATTGCAAAAATTATTCATTTGAATTTGTCAAGAAGATAAGTGAAGAATACAAATTGCCAATAATCACCTCTTTTTTGCATCCAAGAGAAAGTTTTAAAAAAATTAAGATTTATGGTAATTCTGGGCCTATAGAATTTCTTAATTTACTTTATTACTCAACTCTTGTTTGTTCTAATTCTTTTCATGGAACTGTGTTTTCAATTATTTTTCAAAAAGATTTTTATGCTATATTTGATGAGGATTCAAGTAAAAAAATAATTCGTGAAAATAGAAAGGCTTCTTTGCTAGAGCAACTTGGTTTAGAAAATCATATTTCATCAATTTCAAATTATGTTAATTTAAGCGAGATAAAAAAAACAAATTTTAATATGGTTGAAGACAAGTTAAAAAAACTTCAAAAAATTTCAAGTGATTATATACTAAATGCAATAAAAGGAGAAAAATATGATAAATTTTGATTTTAAAAGAAATTGCTATGGCTGTGGACTATGCAAAAATATTTGCCCCAAAAACGCAATTGAAATGAAAGAAAATGAAGATGGCTTTTTAAATCCTGTAATTGATTCCAAAAAATGTATCAACTGTGGCCTGTGTGAAAAAAAGTGTTTGTATTTAAATGAAAAAGAGTCAAATAAAATTAACCGTAAGTCTAAATCACTTGCTGTTCAGATAAAAGATAAGAAAAATTTAAAAAATAGTTCTTCCGGTGGCTTTTTCTATGAATTAGCTAAGAAATTTATTGAGAGTGGTGGATATGTTGCAGGATGTGTTTGGAATGATGATATGCAACCGGTTCATATGCTTTCAAATAAATTAGAAGATATAAAAAAAATGCAGGGCTCTAAATATGTACAAAGTGACATCTCTAATATTTTTAAAGAAATTAAACATTTAATCAATGATAAGAAAATTTTGTTTGTTGGCACACCATGTCAAGTAATGGCAATTAAGACATATGTAAATAATGAAAATTTATATACTGTGTCACTAATTTGTGAGGGTGTACCATCTAGAAAAGTTTGGAAAATGTATAAAGAGTCTTTGGAGAATATTCAAAAGTCTAAACTTATAAAAGTTAATTTTAGAAATAAGGATAATTGTGGCTGGAAAATGCCTGACTCGGTTTATTATTTTGAGAATTCAAAGGAAATAAAGAATCTTTCATTTAATTTAGATTATTATGTGTCATCATTCATTGAAGGAATACTTATGAATCAAAAATGTTATAATTGTGGATTTAAAGGTAATAATAATCTTGGCGATATAATAATCGGCGACTTTTGGCAAATTCCGGATAATATTTTCAGCTCTGAAACAAAAAATGGTGTTTCGGCAATAATTGTAAAAACAGAAAAAGGCGAAAAACTCTTAAACATTATGCAAGATATAGAAATAAAAAATGTTGATATTAGTTTAATTATTAAAGGTAATCCTAATTTGGAAAATTCTATCAATAAACCAGCAGAACGTGATAACTTTTTTGAAAATCTTGATAATTTAAGTATTAATGATAATTTTAAACAATGTAATAAAAAGCTAACATCTAGCAAGAAAAAAATACTTAAATTTCTATTTAATTCTAGGCTGTTAAAATATCTAAAAAAATAAGAAGATTAGTAAGGTGTTTATGATGAAAAAAATTATGTTTGTTATGCCTAATAAAGGTTTTTCTGGTGCTGAAAAGGTAGTTATTCAAATTATAAATGGAATTAAAGATAAATATGATTGTTATTATATTTCGGAATCAGGAAGCATAGATTTATATTTAAAAGAAAATAATATAAAACATGTAATTACATATAAAAAATTAGATAGACATGAGTTAAAATCAATATTTAATAAAGAAAAACCAGATATAGTAATTGCAACAGATTACAGAGCAAGCGTTGTTGTGGCATCTATTAAGGGAAATTATAAATTAATTTCTCATTTACATAACAATCCACTTTGGATAAAAAAAGTAAATATTAATAGCATATCATTTGCTGCGGCTTCTTTAAGATTTGATAAAATTTTTATAGTATCAGAATCAATAATAAGTGAATTTATTTTTAAAAAGATAATCAAAAATAAAACCGTTTTAGTTTCTAATCCATTATCCAGAAATGACATTTTAGAGCAAGATAAAAATATCTATAAAAAAATGTACGATATTGCTTTTATTGGGAGATTTTGTGAACAAAAAGATCCGGAAAAATTTATAAAAATTGTAGAAAAACTTAAATTTAATAATATGCCAATAAGAGCATTAATGATGGGAGATGGGTCTTGGAAAACCAATGTCATTGAGTGGATTAATAAGTATAATGTTGAAGATTGTATAGAATTAAGAAGCTTTGAAAAAAATCCATTTCCTTATTTTAAAAAAAGTAAAATAGTAGTCATGCCATCAAAATTTGAAGGTTTTGGTTTAGTAGCATATGAGGCTATGTGCTTGGGGGTGCCAGTTCTTGCTTGTCCTGTTGGAGGATTGGTTAATATAATAGATGATAATTGCGGATATTTTTGCAATGATGTTGATGATTTTGTTAACAAAATAACATTGTTATTGACTAATAAAGATGAATATAATAAAAAAGTCAAACTATCTTTAGAAAAGAGCATATCATTAGATAACTATAAAGATTACATCGAAAATATAGAAAAAAATCTATTGTAGGAGAAGAAAATGAAAAAAAATTCATTCGATATAAAAACAGTAATAATATTTATTTGCGTACTGTTAAAATATTTAATTGAATATAAAATAAACAGCTATATATTATATTCAGCTGTATTAGTTATATTGTTTTTTCAATTATTGAGAACAATTAAAAGCATGAAAGGCAGAAAAAAAATTGTTAAAGCTTTTATTTTTTGCATTCTTTCTATAATAAGTGTTCTAATTTATAAAGATGTAAATTTATTAATAACATTTGTATTGGCATTGAATTTATTGAATTGTGATATAAGAGAATTTATTAAAAAATTTATGATATCATCTTCCATCATGTACATCACTACGATATTTCTTTATTTTTTAGGAATATTAAAAGATAATTATTTGATAAGAATAGCAACAAATGGCTATATTTTAAGGCATAGTTTAGGGTTTACTCATCCAAATAGTGTATTTATGTTTTACATTCCAATTGTTTTATGTGCATATTTACTTGATAATAATAAAAAACGATTCTATTTAATCTTTATGATTTTTTCTTTAATTTTATATAAATTGTCATTATCACGTACCGGAATATATTGTATAGTTTTTCTATTAATTTTGGACTTTTTTAAAGATAAATTTAATTATAAAAAAATAATCGGTTGGTTACCACTATTGTTTTTTGGAGCCTCTTATTTTGTCGCTATAAAATTTGGAATATCTAAAAATAATAACATAAATATTTTATTAAGCAATAGACCATACTTATGGAATCGTATAATTCAAAATGTTAATATGTTTACATTATTTGGCAGCAATGCGCTATCTGACTTATACTTAGATAATTTTTATTTGGCAATGGTTTATCGATGTGGCATGTATTTAACTATATTATATTATTTTATGTTAATATTTGGAGTTAGCAAAATTAATAATTCCAAAATCCATATTGCTATATTGATTTTCATGGTTTATGGATTAGCAGAATCTAATACATTAATTGGCAGCATAAATTTTACATTAGCATTTTTATTATATTCCATAATTAATGGAAATTTTGATTTGGAGGAATGTTAAATGATAAAAAATAAAAATGATTATTTATATTATATAAAATGTGATAGAGAAGCGCGTGGATTCAATAAAAAAAAGCTCTTTGGCATAAGAGGTGAAATACCTGTTTATAAATTTCAATTATTAATGCGCAAAGTTGAGTATTATAACAATTGTAAAACAGATTTTATTTCCAAGCTGTATTTATTAATTCTAAAGTATAGATATAAAAAGCAACAAATAAAATATGGTTTTAGTATTCCAATTAATACTTTTGGTCCAGGATTATATATACAGCATAGAGGTACAATCTGCGTAAATGGGAGTGCTAGAATAGGAAGTAATTGTAGAATTAATGTTGATGTTAATATCGGAACAAATATGGAAAAAGAGGAAGAAGCCCCAGTAATAGGTGATAATTGTTTTATCGGACCTGGAGCTAAATTGTTTGGAAAAATAATAATAGGAAATAATGTTGCTATCGGCGCCAATGCTGTTGTAAATAAATCATTCGGTGATAATGTTACAATAGCAGGTGTACCAGCAAAAATAGTAAACACTACTGGGACAAAAAATAGAATGAGATATTATATAAAAGGAAAAGATTATGAAAAATAATAGAGAAAAGAATCTTGTGAAAAACACCATAATAATTTTTCTAAGTAAATTTTGTACTCAGTTTCTTTCGTTTTTCTTATTGCCTTTGTTTACAGCGCTATTAAGCACTGAAGAATATGGATATTTCGATTTATATTCAACTTATGCATGGTTAATTGCTATATTTTTGACATTACAATTAGAAAATGCAATGTTTCGATTCTTGATTGACAAGCGCGAAAATCAAGATGGTATAAAAAACATTATTTCAAATGGAAGTATTGTAATATTTATTCAATTTTTTCTCTTTGCGATACTTTTTTTTATAGGTCTAAAATTATTTAACATAA
The DNA here is from genome assembly GCA_934096535.1 of uncultured Bacilli bacterium. Lineage (GTDB taxonomy): Bacteria > Bacillota_I > Bacilli_A > RF39 > UBA660 > CAG-605. The sequence goes on from CAKOMC010000002.1 coordinate 13,786, forward strand.
AAAATATTGAATATATATTTATAATGACAATTGCCACATCATTATTAAATTTAATGCTACAAATAGCAAGGGGATTTGGCAAAAATATTGATTATAGTATTGCAAGCATCATCTCTGGTGTCTTAAATGTTATATGTTGTATACTATTTTTAAAAATATTAAATTTAAAATTATTAGGTATTGTTTTATCTTATGTTATTTCAAATTTGGTCGCAGCTTTATATTTAATATTTAAACTTAGGATTTATAGATATATAAATTTTAAATTATTATCAAAAACAAAAATAAAAGAATTACTTGCATATTCTTTTCCGTTAATTCCTAACAGTCTTTCTTCTTGGATTATGAGCATTTCAGATAAAGTTATGATTTCGATGCTTTTAGGAGTTTCCTTAAATGGTATCTATTCTGTTTCAACCAAATTTTCAATATTATTATCACATATTTTTACAGTATTTAGTCTGTCATGGACTGAATCTGCTTCGATGAGTACAAGTGACTCGGATAGAGGTGCTTTTTTTTCAAAAGTAATTAATAATATTTTTTTTATTGGAGCGTTTATATGTATAATAATGCTTACATCTATGCCGGTATTATTTAAAATATTAATTGAAGAATCTTATTTAAGTGCTTATAACTATATTCCTATTTTAATTTTTGCATCTTTTTTCGAATTGTTTAGTACATTAATCGGTGGTATTTTTATTGCTTTAAAAAAGCCAAAAGAAATAGCAATTACTACAATTATTGGAGGAATTATAAACATAACAATAAATTTTTTGCTTTTAAAAAAATATGGAATTATTATTGCATGTGTTTCAACATTAGCGTCTTATATCTATATATCGATAGCCAGATATATTAAAATATCTAAGCATATAAGAATTAAATTGGATTATAAGAAATATGTATTTTTATTTATAGTATATTTAGCTTGCACATATATGTATAAATATAATTCAGTAATAGTTAGTGTTATAAGTGTGCCTATCATATGTTTATTATTTATTATTATTGATTATAAATATATATTGAGAATAGCAGAGCAAGTACTGCATAAATTAAAACCTGCTAATAAAAATCAATAGATTTAGAAAGAAATTTAGAATCTAGACAATTTATTGGAAAGTTTTTTATTAAGAGTTCAAAATTTTACTGGAGAGATGACTTGGGAAAAGTTGTCTTTTTTTGAATTGTATTATAAATAGCATTATAATATTTTTGAGGTGGTAGCGATGGCTGTATGTTATTTTAATAAAGATTATGAAAAAATTTTTAATTGTGAATATGAGAAGAAAAATGGTGATATTGAAGTAACAGTTGAATATGCAATTGATGATGAAATGGAACCAGATGAAAATGGTGCAATAACAATTGGTTCTAATACTCAGTATAAAAAAAGAGATATTTTAATAGTTGATTCTAATTCTAAAATGAATTATCTTTTAAAGGATGCAAGTTACTCTGGAGATAAAGAATTATATGGATCACCAGATGGTAATGTTACGACTAAATTTTTTAGTAGTTGTTATTTTTATCATGAAGGTTATAATAAATTGCAAGAGTTATTAGAAACACCAAAAGTAAAAAAATAAGAATATATAGTAATATCGTTAATGAATTTATTGGCAGTTCTAGCGTATCTAGGGAAAAACTTGAAAAAGAGTATGTTATTAGACTTCAAAAAGAACCAGAAAGAAAAACAGTAAAAATAAATTATAACAATGTTAAATCTTTAACAATAACAGATACCTGGAAATGTAATTTAATTAGCAACGAAATAATAATTAAACTAGATGGTTATATTGAAATAGAAATGAGTCGAAAAGTAAAATATAATGAAATAGATAAATATATATATGAACTCATGACTTACATTCAATTATTAAGACCTGATAAATTAAGAATAAATAAAATTACTGTATGTGCAGATGAGGTATATTATGGGTTTATTTCGCCATTGAAGGAAAATAAATATAAAAGTTCAAGTATAGAAAATAGTGTTTCTGATGATATTTTAGTTTTCCTTTCAAAGTGTTATAAATTAATCCCCTATAGAAATAGTAAAAGTGAGATTAGGAATATTCTCTATGTTATTTTTGATTATTCCAGAAACATAGAAGATACTTTTTTAATGTTATATAAAACGATAGAGTGCTATTATAAAAAGCAAAATATAAAAGGAATTACCAGTAAATTTATTAATTATAGTATTCATAATAATTATAGTAATGGTAAGAATATGACAGAAGATAAAATAGAAGATTTATCTAGACAAATTATATGTTTAAGAAATAGATATGTGCATTATGGTTATTATATTAAGAATAATAGTTTAAAGATAACATTTAAAGATTTAGATGAAAAAACATCTAAACTTAAGAATTATACTTTAAACAATGTTGATATTAAATGGATATATGAAGATACAAAAATATTATATACAATTGTTATTGATATCATTTTTAAAAATATGTTGGAATATGAAAAATATAAATTTGGAAGAATTTTTTAGGAAATAATGATATAATAAAGATGTTTTTCAATGAATTAATGAAAAAAGATATCTATTGCATGGCTGTAATAAAAAAATATGATTTATACTAAAATAGCCATATTAGATAATAAAAAAAATAAGTTGAAGGGAATCAAACAAAAAAATAATAGTGTTTGATTATTAGTAGCAGTATGAAAATAAAATCCTTTTCTGTTTCAAATTATAGAAGTATTACTCGAGCACATAAAATAAAACTTCACGATTTAACCATTTTAGTTGGGAAAAATAACGAAGGAAAATCAAATATAATTAAGGCTTTATCGTTGAGTATGAAAATCTTGAATTCAAATGCTATGCTTGCAAAAAAGTATCGCCTTCCTTTTACAATAACTTCTAGATTTCTTGATAGTTATGATTATAAATGGGTAAGAGATTTTCCAGTAGAAAGTCAGCAAAAAGAAGGCGGTAATAAAAGTACTAAATTTGAGTTGGAATTTGAATTAAATGATGATGAACGAAAAAAATTTAATAAAGAAGTAGGAACAACATTAACTACCTCTAATTTTGATGTAACAATTGAAATTGGCAACAATAATCATGCCGTAATAAAGGTAATGAAAAAAGGTTCAGCTAAAATAAAAGATAAGAGCATTAGTGTTTGTGAATTTGTAGCTGAAAATTTAGTTTTTAATTATATTCCTGCTATTAGAACCGAGACTCAGGCTATTCGTTTAATTGAAGATACGATATCATCTGAATTAAAAACGGTTGAAGATAAAGAAGAGTATAAAAAGGCCATAGCTACTATTTCTAGATTGCAAAAGGAACCACTTGATAAAATTGCTACTAAGGTTAAAAAAACACTATCAGATTTTATACCATCAATTGAAGATGTTAAAATCGAAATTGAAGAAAATATACGAAGGTATTCTTTAAGGAGAGATGTTGGTGTATTTATTAATGATGGAGTAATGACAAATATTGAATATAAAGGTGATGGTATTAAAAGTTTAGCTACTTTAGCTATGTTAACAGACAGATATAATGTTGAACAGTCATCGATAATAGCGATAGACGAACCAGAGGCCCATTTGCATCCTGGATCTATTAGACAACTTAATACTGTTTTACAAGGACTTGTAAAAAATAATCAAGTAATTATATCAACTCATAATCCTTTATTTATAAATAAAAGCGATATATCATCTAATGTTATTGTTTCTTCTGGTAAAGCAACTCCAGCCAAGAGTATTAAAGATATTAGAGCTACCTTAGGTGTTGAGTTGTCTGATAATTTAATTTCATGTAATTTTATAGTATTTGTAGAAGGTTTATCTGATAAGCGTATTATTGAAAGTTTATTGTGCTGTGATAAAGATATAAAAAGAGCAATAGATAATTCTTTACTTTCTGTTGATGCTTTACATGGCACTGGTAATTTAGTTACAAAATTGTATGAAAGTCATAATACAATGTTTGATTATTATGCGTTTTTAGATGGAGATAGTGCGGGTAAAAGTGCATATAAGGAAGCCTTAGATAAAAAACTGATAAATTTATCACAAATATCTTTTACTTCCCGCAAGGGAAAAAAAGAATCTGAATTAGAAGATTTGATTAATCCTGATATTTATCTCGAAAAAATAAATAGTGAATGTAGCATTAATATTACTAATGATGACCTTAAATCTATGAAAAAATGGTCTGAACAAATAAAACAACTTTTCTTAGAAAAAGGCAAACCTTGGGATAAAAACATCGAAGATGAATTAAAAACTATCGTAGCCGACACAGTATGTGAAAAGATAAAAGAAGGCAATGATGTATTATTAGATTTTGGCAAAGAATGTATTGAAACATTTATAGAAAATATTAAAAGATTTATTTCTAAGAATTAATTAAATAGATAATATATTTTTGTCAGTATCACAAATAATAATTGGTAATAATAAAGCATTAATTAATAAATAATCCATATTTAAAAGGTTTGATTGTTTAGAAGTTATATAATACCAAAATTAATTAGTAATAAGATGTTAAGAAGCGTCTTATTTTTTTCTTAAGATAAAAATAAAGTTGAAATTTATGTTATAATCAAATAGAAATTATTGTTATTAGTTAGGAAGTGTTTAATATGTCTTATAGAAATTATTATAGGGTAGTAATATCTAATGATTTTTTAGGAGTTAGTAAAGAAATAAGTGCTCCAAATAGATATGAGTTAGAAAGAAAAGTTGAAAACCAAAAAAGAATATGGCAAGAAAAAATGGACCGGGAAATAGTTAAACATAGTAAAGAACAAACAAAAAGACAGGCAGAGCGTTTAACCGAAAACGACCAAGAAATAATGAGTCAATATGAATCTATTATTAAAAATATTTGTAAAAAAAGTTCTAATGCATATTATGATTCATTATTAAAAAATGATAAATATAAACCATTTACTACCAAATTAATAGAGCCAGATTTAGAAAAAATTTATGCAGAGTTACAAGTTCCATATCCAAGTTTTTGGGAAAAAATATTTAAAAGTAAATTAGAAAAAAGATTAACCCAAGAAGAAAATGCTAAGGAATTATATAAAGCAAGAAAAGATTATTATGATAAAGAGTTAGAAAATCAAAAAAGAATTTATGAAAATGAAAAAAATAAGTTTATAGAAGAACAAAATAATCATAATAAGACTATTTCTCAGAATAAAAATAAGTATCAGAATGGTGATATTCCAGAGATAGAAAAATATTTTTCATTTGTACTTGATAGTAGTATATATCCAGCAGAATTTATAAAAGACTTTGAATTGCAATATATTAAAGAAAATAAAATTTTAGTAGTATCATATTATTTGCCTAATGAAGACCTCGTTCCTAGAACAATTCAACATAAATATATTGCGACTAAAAATAAGATTGAAGAAATTAAATTAAATGATAAAAAATTTGAAAAATTTTACAATGATGTTATATATATGTGCTCATTAAGAACAATTAAAGAATTATTTTCTTCAGACGATTTAAATTATATAGATACGGTAGTTTATAATGGATGGTTAAAATATATTGATAAAAGCACAGGTAATAATGCTGAAAGCTGTATATTAACTGTTGAGGTAAATAAGAGTAGATTTGAGGAAATTAATTTAGATAATGTTGATTATAAGTCTTGTATTAAGGGATTAAAAGGTATTTTTGCTCCTAGTGCTTTAATGCTTACTCCTGTTGTTCCGTATTTGAATATAAATAGAAATGATAAAAGATTTATAGAGAGCAAAGAAGTTAATAATATAACAATGGACGGATTTAATTTGGCAACAATGCCTTGGGAAGATTTTGAATATTTTGTTAGAGAATTATTTGATAAAATGTTTAATGCCAATGGCGGTGAAGTAAAAGTAACTAGGGCCAGCCATGATGGAGGAGTTGATGCGATTGCCTTTGATGATTACCCAATAAGAGGTGGTAAGTTTGTTATTCAAGCCAAAAGATATAATAATGTTGTACCGGTTTCGGCAGTTAGAGATTTATATGGAACAATGATTCATGAAGGGGCAACTAAGGGTATTTTAGTAACAACTAGCTTTTATGGAAAAGAATCTTATGATTTTGCCAAAGATAAGCCAATAACTTTAATAGACGGTCAAGCCTTACTAGGATTATTAAACAAATATGGATATTCAAATTTAACTATAAAAATTGATAAACATCAAGAAAATTAATAACCGTTGTTATGAAGGGTATTTTAAAAAGATTAGAAAAATATGATAAAGAATTAGTAATAAAAACTAATGAATTAGAGGAACATTAATATGTCATTAGAAAAAGTAGAAAACTGTAATAAATGTAGTTTATGTCAAAATCAAAGACCTTTATTAGATAAAGAAAATAGATGTGATGTTATGTGGGTGGGTTTATCGGCTAAAAGAGTTGATGATCTAAATAAATCTATTCCTCTAAGTAATGATACTAATAGTGGTAAAATTATTGAATTAATTGAACATGAATTACCAGATTTAAAATTTTATAAAACTAATTTAGTTAAGTGTTTGCCATTAGATGAAAATAATAAGTTAAGATATCCAACTTCCAAAGAAATGCAAGCTTGTATAAATAATTTACTTATAGAAATAGATATCTTAAATCCTAAAATAATTCTGGTTTTAGGAAAACTAACCTTTAATTTTATTGAAAAGTATTTTATAAAAAATAATATAGATAAAAGTAAACTTACTTTTGCTGAACATCCATCTTATATTTATGTTTATAAAAGAAAATATATAGATGATTATATTAATAAAATTGTTGATATATGTATTCATCAATGCTGCCAAAAAGGAACACTTAATAAATAATTGTGAATACTCGTCACATTTAACCATTTTACCTTTACAAACTAATTAAATATGCTATTATGAGATTGTTAGTTTAACTAATTAGAAGTAGGATTTATAATTATGAAAAAGAGAGAAAAAATAATCAAAGGCTTAGTTTTTTTGAGTACTTTATTATTAAGTGTGAATGTTCAAATCGTAAATGCAACGGCAGGTAAATTAAGAAGTCGAAGTATCATAACCTGTAACGGTACTATGTATGGTAAACATGGAGATGGTCATTGGCACCAAGCGGTAAAACATAAAAGTGGATATTACCCAGTTGGCAGTCCTGTAACACCGCCCTGTTTAAATACTAATAATAGTAATAAAAATAATAACAGTATTAAAAGTAATAAAAAATCAAGTAGTAGCACTTCAGTTAACACAAAAACAGAAAAAAGGGCTAATCTGGATATTGAAAACATTAGAATAAATGATGAAAAAATAGATACTATTAAAAATACTATGACTTACACAACTTATGCAGAAAATATTGATTTAGAAGTAATTCCCAAAGATTCGAAAGCTACTGTAAAAATTACTGGGAGTCTTGATAACTTAGAAGTAAATAAGCCAAGAAAAATAAATATAAGCATCACCAATTTAACAAAATCTAAAAATTATACTCTAAAAATTATTAGAAAAGTTAATCTTGATACTGCTAAAATTAGTCTTAATAACAAAGAACTTGATTTAAGCAATGAAGATTTAAATATTACTGTAAAAGATAAAAAATTAAATTTTAATTTAGAAAATACTAAAGATATGGCATTAAAAATATATAAAAATGATAATGAGATAGTAGGAAATTCTGATACAATAGAGGAAACTGCAACTTATAAATTAGTTCTTAATACTACAGATAATCAAACTAAAAGTTTTAATTTAAAAGTTAATTATATAGAAGATAATACTAAAAAAATAACTGATTCTTCTAAAATAGATAATAATAATTTAGAAAAAGAAAAGACTAATTCTAAAGAAGGTTTAGGAATAACTATTACTACCATATTAGCTATTACTTTTATTTATTGTTATTTAATAAAGAATAAAAAATAAAAATAGGAACATAATACTATAAATTGAAAGTTGATTATTAAAAAATTGATTTGTAGTTTAAATAAGACATAGAAATGGAGAATAAAATCTATGACTAAATTAGATGAAAGAGAAAAACAATTAAAAGAAAATACGAAAAGGAATGAAAATTATCTAAAAATATTTGAAAAAAGCTTAGAAGAAAAACAGCTTACAGCTAAAACCATTAGAAAGCATGTATCTAACATTGATTTCTATTTAAACGATTATCTTACATATTATGATGAAATTATTAAAATGGAAGACGGCACACAGTATACCGGATCATTTCTAGGGGATTGGTTTATTAGAAAAGCTATGTGGGCTTCAAAGTCATCTATTAAAGAAATGGCTTCTTCTTTAAAAAAGTTCTATGAATATATGAGTGCATTGGGTTTCGTTAAAATAAGTGATTATCAAGAGATGTGTTATGAAATTAAAGATAACATGGATCTTTATCTTGAAAATTTAGAAGATTATGATAATGGTACTTTTGACTTTCTATTCTAAAAAGACCAAAATAGGCCTTATAAATTTACCATATATAAACTTAAAGGCCATATTGACAAAAAATATGTAAAAAATGCTGATAAAACTTGCAAAATAAAAAACTTAATAGTAAAATGAAAAAAGAAGAGAGGAAGATGAATATGGAAAATATGAAGAAGTTTTTATTCTTATTTGTAGCTGTATTACTTACAACAGTAAGTGTAAATGCTATGTCTAAGGATGAATTAAAAGACAAACTAACAAAATCTTACACAATTAACGGAGTAACTTACCAATTAAATAATGGTAATGCCAATACGGTAAAAAGTTATTTAGAACAAAACGAAGTTAGTGAATCAGATTGCGACTATATTTCTGCACAAGTTGATAAAGCTGTAGAAATTATTGAAAAAGCTAATGTATCTGATTTATCTAAATTAAGTACAAGCACTAAAAATGAATTAAAAGCATTAGTAAATAATGTTGGTGCTAACACTAAAGTTCCAGTAAGCATTAATAATGGAAAATTATTCGTTGGTTATGTAGATGAACCTACTAAAGCATTCTACAATGACAAAGTAAATGTTAAAACAGATGTTAAGTATACTAATGGAAACTTAGTAATTACAATTGCTTCAGTAGTTGCTATTATCGGAATCGCAACAATTGCTGTAAAAGCAAAAAAACAAAATGCTTAATTTACTGAAAAAAAGTGGGAAAGTGATTGTTAGAGAGTTAGCAATCGCTTTTTTCTTTGCTTCCCTCTTAGTCTTACTTGTTAATTTTACCTTGAATGAGAAAATTGCTACCTATATCAATCTCTTTAATAAAGTAGCGGTAAGAGAGACTAAAAACACAACAAGTAGCGATTTATCCAATATTAAAATTGATTCCGAAACAAAAAGACTAAGTCCGATTCCCGCCTATGGCGAAACATTTGGTACTATAAATATTCCAGATATAGATAGAACTATTAAGCTATATAATGGCGACTCCCTAAGTATTATTAAAAATGGGGCTGGGCGTTATATTGGGTCCTTTTTCCCAGGGGAAGGCTTACCAATTATCATTGCGGCTCATAATAGTATGCGTGATTTTGGCCTTCTTCCTAAACTAGTAAATGGTTCCAAAATTTATATCGATACCTATTATGGTAAGTATACCTATGAAGTTTATGATTATGGAATTTATATTGATAAAGACCTTAATAAAAGATTTAATACCTTTTTAGAAGAAGATGGCGAAAGAATTTTATTATATACTTGCTATCCAATTAACGGTGTCGGGTATCGTTACCAAAGATATGTTGTGTTTGCTAAAAAAATAGAAGGGAAAGACCTATGAAAACATTTTTAAGTTATACTATGAAATTTATTCAAAGTATTAGTTTTTTCCTTCTAAGTTTGGGTCTTATTCTTATCCTTACGGTCTTTAATGAAGATTATGTTCTTGATTTATTAGATAATCATAACTATTATCAAGAATTATATGATAATACCTTAGAAGAAGTATCATATTATTTAGAACAGTCGGGTTTAAATGAAGAAGTTTTAAAAAATGTTATTACTGTTAAATCTTTAAAAACAAGTATCATTACTACTATTGATAATCTATATAATAATAAGAAAATAACTGTTGATACGGAAGAATTTCAAAAGAACTTAACGACTAATATTAATAATTATATTAAAGATAATAATATTCGGGTTGATGATAAAGATACGGTAAATCTTTTAACTAAAAAATTAGTCAATATTTATGAAGAAGAAATATCTTATAATAATACTTTTGAAAAGGTAAGACCACTATTTAATAAGGCGTATAAATTAACCAAAATAGTCTTAGTAATAAGTTTAATTACTTCAATAATTACTTATTTAATAAATCGTTATTTCTTTAAAGATCGTAATATTATTGCCTCTTTATTTACTAACTTTGTTATTCTAATTGGTTTAGTATTATATGTTAGATATACCATTAGTATAAGTGATATTTTCTTTTATAACACCTCAATTAGTAATGTCTTAAAAGAATTTATTAATAGTGTTTTAAAATGCATGACGGTAACGGGAGTAGTATCCTTTATCTTAGGACTTCTTATAGTCTTTATAACTACGGGTACTTTTAAAGCGTTAAGACAAAATAAAAAGATATTTCATACTATTTTAGTTATTATTTGGATGGTTATAATATTTAACTTTTCTAGTCAAAATGGCCCTAAATCTACTAAGACTAGTGATGTTGTAACAAGTATGGTTGTAAATGTTACTACTAGTGTTACAAATAAAGATATTCCTAGGGAAGAAGTAAAGCAAAGAATAGAAGATAGTACCTTTATAGTGCGGAAGATGGCTCATTTTACAGAATACTTAATTCTTGGAATTTTAGTATTACAATTATTAAGTGATTATACGAAAATAAATAAAAGAGTCTTAATTATTAGCTTTCTTATTTGCTATCTTTATGCCATTAGTGATGAAATCCATCAAATATTTATTCCAGGAAGAACGGCTAAAGTATTAGATACCTTTATAGATGGAACTGGCTCTTTAGTTGGTATCATCCTTTATAGTATTTATTTTAATAAATGTCGAAAAATGTCGGAAATTGAGGTACGATAATTAGTTATAAAAATGTTTGGGTTTGTTATAATAATTTTAAGGAGAGTATATGTTATTGATAATATTAATAGGTCTAATCGTTTTCATGCTATGGTGCATGTTAAAATGTAGTGCCGAGGCCCAAAAATTAGAAGATAAAATGTTAAAAAACACAATAAAAATCAAGAAAAACTAAATAAGAAATAAAAGAAAACTTACTTACCATTCTTGATAAAATGTTGTGTTTTTTGCTTGCCATAAAGTATAACTTATTATATAATAATGGGAGTTAAGAGGGAATATATGGAAGAGATTAATTTAAAAGAATTGTTTGACTATTTTGTGAGTAAATGGTTTATAATTGCCATTACGAGCCTAGTTTTTGTTGTAGTAGGAGCATCTTACACCGTATTTTTAAAAAAACCAATGTATAATTCATATACAACAATGGTATTAACTACTAATAATGAAAATTCTAATACTAACCAATCAATTACTCAAAGTGATATTACTTTAAATAAAAACTTAATATCTAACTATCGAGTAATTATGAAATCACATAGTATTTTAAATCAAGTAATTAATAACTTAGACTTAAACACATCAGCTGAACAATTAAAAAAGATGGTAAATGTTACCACCGAAGATGATACAGAGATTATTCGTATTTCTGTTAATAGCGAAAATGCTGAAAATGCTAGAGATGTTTCTAATGAAATAGCAAGAGTGTTTTCCAATGATGTAGCTAGATACTATAGCATTAAAAATGTGGCTATAGTTGATTATGCCGAGGTAGCAAGTAATCCTTATAACATTAGTTTACTTAAGACTACGGTTTTAGCCTTGCTAGTGGGTGTTGTACTTGCCTGTGCAGTCATATTTATTATGTTCTATTTCGATACAACTATTAAGAGTGTTGAAGAAATTGAAAGTAAGATTGGACTACCAACATTAGGAGTTGTTCCACTTAAATATGTACCAAAAGAGAAGAAAGGAAAAAGAAAATGAATAATGAACTTATAGTAGCTAATAATCCTAAAAGTGGTGTAGCTGAGGCTATTAAAACTATTCGTACCAACCTTTTGTTCTCTTCAATTGATGAACCCGTAAAATCAATATTGATGACGAGTTCAATGAGTGGTGAGGGCAAATCATTCGTTAGTGCGAATCTGGCTGTTGCTTTTGCTCAAACCGGCGTTAAAGTATTAATTGTTGATTGCGACCTACGCCGTGGTAGACAACATAAAATCTTTAATATTGATAATGAACAAGGCTTATCAAATCTACTTTTAGATGATGTAGATAAAAATTATAAAAAATATATTAAGAAAACTAGATATGAAAATATTTATGTTTTACCAATGGGTATTGTGCCACCAAATCCAAGCGAACTTTTAGCATCAGCTAAAAATAAACAATTAGCTAAGACATTAAAGCAAAAGTTTGACTTAGTTATTTATGATGGTGTACCAGTTGGGGGCTTAACAGATTCTGTTATTATGGCTGACTTAGTTGATAAGATAGTTATCGTATCAGCATATAAAGTAACACCAGTAGAATTCTTAGCCAATACCAATAAAGCTTTAGAAAAATTTAAGGATAAAATAGCGGGAGTAATTTTAAATAAGTTCCCATCTTCAAAAGATCATTACTATAGTAAATATTATAGTTAAGACTAGTTAGGAGTAGTAGAAATATGATTGATTTACATAGTCATATCCTACCTAATATTGATGATGGCTCTAAATCCTTAGAAGAATCAATTGCTATAATTAAACAAGCCGTTTCTAATGGAGTAACTGATATCATTGTTACTCCTCATTTCATATTAGGCAGTAGTTATAATAAAGAAAAAAACGCTAATAAAACGCTATTAGCTGATTTAAAAACAAGAGTAGAAGCTGAAAGTTTAAGTATCAATTTACATCTTGGCAATGAAATATTTGTTGATATTGAGATGGTAAGTTTACTTAAGAAAAAGAAAATAGCGTCCTTAAATGATAGCAGGTATGTACTCTTTGAATTACCTATGAATAATGAATATAAAAATATTATAAAGACGCTGTTTGATTTACAAAGTGCTGGGTATATTCCTATTATTGCTCATCCTGAACGCTACCGAATTGTTAAAGAAAATCCACAAGTAATAGAAAAGTGGCAGGAGGCGGGAGCTGTATTTCAAAGTAATATTGGTTCTTTATTTGGACGGTATGGTAAAGAAGCAAAGAGCACTCTTATAACTTTACTTAAACATGCGGCCATCAGCTTCATAGCTAGTGATATTCATCATAGTCGTGATACTTTCTATGAGGATATTCCTAAATTAAAGAAAATGCTAAAAAAAATAGTTAAAGAAGACTATATCGAAGAATTATTTGAACTTAATGGGAAAAAAGTTTTAAATAACGAAAAAATAGAGGTAAGAGAAATAATACCTTTCAAAAAAAATATATTCGGACAATATAAATAAGCCTCAATCGGGGCTTATTTAAAACTACAGAAAGACTGATAATAATGAACTCGAAAATAAATGCTTGTGTATTAGGTTTTGCTATTGGTGAAGCCTTTGGCTTACCCCTTAATTATATAGCAAAAGAACAGTTGATAAATAAACCTGTAACTAAAATGCTAAAATGTGAAAATTACGATGTTCCCATTGGCACTTGGAGTAGTGGTACTTCTAATTTGTTAGCAACTATGGATTCTATAATTACTAAAACCAGAATTGATTATAATTCCATTGCTGATAATTTGCTTCTTTGGTATAAAACGGCTAAATATACTGCCACCGCCAGTGTTTTAGATATTGATTTTACTAGTAAGCATGCTTTAAATAAATATTTTGAAGAAAAAACCGATGCTACCAAATTAGGCGGTACTGGGTACAGCGATTGTGGTAATGAATTTTTACCCCGTTTGTTACCAATTGCTTTTTATCTTTATTGTACTAAAGCTCGTGATTATACTATTCATTCGGTAGTAAAAAATGTAACCTTTATAACTCATCGTAGTGAAATTCCTGCTATGGCGGCTTATATTTTTACTAAGTACATTATTTTCTTACTTAGAGGAACAGATAAATTAGCAAGCTTTAGCATGTTAAAGAATCTTGATTATACGATGTATTTTAAATCCGAAACAATAAAAGAATTTGAACATCTTCTAAAAGATAATGTTTATAACTTACCACTTGAAATGATTAATTCCAATAATTATGTTATTGATACTTTAGAAGCCTTCTTTTATTGCTTTATAAATTCTAATTCCTTTAGTCAAGCTCTAATTGGTTCTGTAAATCTAGGCGGACAAGCTTCGATGCTTGGTGGGCTATGTTCAAGTGTAGCGGCAATCTATTATGGTTATGAAACTATTCCGACTAATTTAATTGAAAACTTAAATAAAAAAGAATACTTAATGAAAATGATAAGCGACTATGAAGATATTTTAAATATTATTTAATATCCAAGAAATAATAGGCTTAAAAAATATTTTGCAAAAATTTTAAAAAAGCACTTTACAAATAGTAAAAAGAATGGTATGATTAAATCACTTAATAGTAGAGAAAGTACTGCTGTTATTAGTAAGAAAGATTCTTACTTTATTAATAATAAATGTTATATTTATTTAATGATTTTTTTAAAACCCTTTGATGGTTTAACAGTACTAAACTCGTTTATCAATCTATTAAGTATATGCTGCATATGTGGAATATTGATAAAAATATATGACTTTTATCTGTCAATATGAGTTATATATTAGGAAATCCACAACAAAGTTAATATGTTTGACAGACATGTTACTTTCCTAAAAAACTATTAGAGTAAAATCTAATGGTTTTTTTCTTTCCTTTTTAACCTTATCATGCTACAATACTTAAAGACAACAATGGTTAGGGATGTAGTAGTATGCAGAGTAAAAGCTTTTTAGATTATCTTTCTAAAATAAAAGATGATGACATTTTAAAATATATAAATAGTAAAGTTAAGTATTATCAAAACTTTTATAAACTAAATAAGTCTTTAGGACTCCTAACTCCTACTAAATATTCCTTACCATATTATGGCTTTATTACTAGTAATATTAAAATAAGATATAACTTAGAAAATGATTACTATAAAATAAGAAATACCAATTATCTTTATGAATTTCTTAAATATTTACAAGAAAATAAAATATATAATAATAACGAGGCTATATTAGCTATTCCTTTGTTTTTAGAAAACTATTTTGGGAGGAAAACTAGTAGATTAAAAAGAAGAGAAGATATTTTAAAAATAGAAAGTGATAGTAGAATTTATTTAAGGGATATTGAAAATCTAAAAAATGCTAATGTAGCAACTTCTTTAGAATATAGTTTGTTTGCACAAAATATCTTAACATTCTTAGGATATGATGCTATTTTATTGATAGGTTCTTTTAAAAGAAAAAGTATTAACGATTTTTATAGTTTTAACATCATTATGATTGATAATAATTATTACTTATTTGATTTTTATAATCCAGTTAATGTTTATGATAAGAACGGTGAAGTTATAAATAAGCAGCCTTTTCAAGTAAAAATAAATAACTCGGATATTGATCTTTTCTTACAAGGGTTAAAACCTTTAGTTTTAAAAGAGTATAAAAGAATAATGACTAATCATTTGTATCAACAAGTAAGTATTGATACTAACCGTACGTATAATTTAAATGAAATTTATGAATGATCAACTAATAATCATTTAAGAATAGACTAAATGTAAGTTTTTTACTTAAATTAAGGATAATTAGTTGTTTTTTTTGCATTCTTTTCCTATAATGAGTATGGTGATTATGTGAAAGATTTATGCGTTGTATTCATGGGAACTCCTGATTTTGCGGTTCCTGTTTTAGAAAAATTAATAGAAAAGACGAAGGTGTGTTTAGTTGTAACCCAACCTGATAAAGAGATTGGCCGTCATAAAATACTTACGCCCACGCCAATAAAAAAAGTCGCTTTAGAAAATAATATTCCCGTTTTTCAACCAAGCAAAATAAGAAATGATTATGAACCTATTGTTGCGATTAAACCAGATATTATTATAACCTGTGCTTATGGTCAGATAATTCCTAAAGTCCTTTTAGACTTACCAAGATTAGGATGTATTAATGTCCATGCTTCTTTACTTCCTTACCTTAGAGGGGGAGCTCCTTTGCATCATGCGATAATTGATGGTTATAAAAAAACAGGTGTTACTATTATGTATATGGATGAAGCTATGGATACGGGGGATATTATTAGTAACGCTACTTATGAAATTAAAGATACAGATAATGTTGGTATTATTCATGATAATTTAAGCAAAATGGGAGCTCTTCTTTTAATGCAGACCCTACCAAGTATTATTGATGGCACTAATAAGAGAATAAAACAAGATAATGCTAAAGCAACATATGCATATAATATATCAAGAAGCGATGAACACCTAGACTTTACCCAAGAAGGAATAATAATTGACCGTAAGGTGCGAGGTCTAAATCCTTGGCCTCTTGCAAATACATGTTTTGATGATGAGGAAATTAAAATAATCAGTGGTTACTTTGTGGAAGGTAAAAGTAAACCTAATACCATTAATATTGTAACTAAAGATTCTTTAGGAATTGGGTGTCGTAATGGTATATATTATGTAACTTCAATTAAACCAAGTGGTAAAAAAATAATGGATATTAAATCATATTTAAACGGAATCGATAAAGATAAGCTATTAGCAAAGAAAATTAGCTAGTAAAAATATAATCTCAAAAGACAAAATAAAGTGTTTTTAAGGTTATAAAAGTTATAATAAATTAAAATGGGTGGTTTGGGAAATGTTTAAAAAGAAAATTGAAGATAATAAAGAAAAAATAAATCTTGATGATAAGTTACAAAAGAAAATTTTGGTGAACATGATAACCTCTTTAAGAGGAGTAGGTGGTATTTTATTGGTACCCATCTTTACTATTTATGGTAGTATTCCGGCTTCTATCTGGTTTGTTTTATTTATGGCAACCGATTGGATAGATGGTTATCTTGCTCGTAAATATGAAGTGTCTAGTTTCTTTGGGGCTTTACTTGATGGTATGTTTGATAAATTATTTGGCATTATATCCTTTTTACTCTTAGCAAGCATTAGTCCTAGCTATACGATACCTTTGTTATTTGAAGCCGGAATCTTGAGTTATGGCCTTTATAGTGCTTCTAAGGGTAACAATATTAAATCAAGTTTAATTGGTAAAACTAAAATGTGGTTTTTAGCAGCTTCTGCTTTTCTTGGATTTTTAAATACTGATTATTTAGCTTTAGAAAATTTTTTAACAACTCTTAACCTAACCGCTGTACCCTTAGATAATCTTGTAAAATTAGAAAAGGTTACCAGTACAGCTTTAGTAGGCATGGAAGCATTAAGTCTAACTAGTTATGTGGTTAAAGATAAACTTCAGGATAATATTAAATCCGTTAAAGTACCGCTTAAAGTTAAAGATATTAAAGATGTAATTATAAGTAGAGATGAAGAAACTAAAAACGAAGTAAAAATGCGTCTTTTTGATACCAATTATTATGAAGAAAATAAGAATAAACCATTAAGTTTACTTCTTAATTTAAAAAAACACGAAAATATCTAAAAAATAAAATGAATTATAAATAATTAAGATATAAAGACAAGGAATTAAAATTATGATAGGAATGGTAATAGTAAATTATAACGATTATAGGACAACTAAAAGACTACTTGATAATGTTAAAAATTATAAAATATTAAAAGAGATTGTCGTTGTTGATAATAAAAGTACGGATGATTCATTAGAAAACTTGCAAAAATTAAAAAACAAAAAAATAACTATTATTGATAGTGGAGAAAATAAGGGCTATAGCTATGCTTTAAATGTGGGTTGTAAATACTTAATTGCTAAATATAAAGAGTTAAATATTGTAATTTCTAATAGTGATATCCTTATAGATAGTGAGACTGATATAAAAGACTTAAATAGTTATATCAGTACTAAAAATGTTATAGTAGGTCCCACTATAATTCAAGGTAATGATTTAAATAGAGGCTTTAAAATACCAACCCCATGGCAAGATATTAAACAAAATATTGTCTTTTTTGGTAAAAAAGTTTTAACTAAGGAGCTTAATTATCCTGATAACTATTACTATAAAGATATTAGTAAAGTTGATACTGTATCTGGTTGTTTCTTTATGATAGCCAGTAAACATTTAGAAGAAATGGGTTATTTTGATGAAAATGTGTTTTTATATTATGAAGAAAATATAATGGGAGTAAAGACTAAAAAATTAAAGAAAAATATTATTGTTTGTAATAATGTGGATGTTATTCATGATCATTCAGTTTCTATTGATAAGAGTTTAAAAAGAATTAAGAAATATGATATCTTAAAAACTAGTCAGGAATACTTTGAAAAAACTTATAATCATGCTAATAAACTAGAATTATTCTTTTTAAAAGTTTTTAGATATTTAACTAGAGTATTATTGTTAATTAAATATATGATTGATTAGGATTAGAAGTTCTAATCTTTTTACTATGGGTAAACATAAAGAATACTTTGCGCTATTCAATAAATTTTAATTTGTATAAGGATATTGTGTTATAATATGAACTGAGGTGAGGATATTTATGAATTTAGCCATAGTTATTGGAATATCAAAATATAATAATCAGCGAAATTTGCCAGCTTGTAAAAATGATGCTGATTACTTTTTTAATATACTAAATTTATCCCAAAAATATAGTGATATTTTATATATATACGAAAATACAGATTCTGATTCTATAATGAATAAAATAGAGGAGTACATAAAAAAGTATTCAAGTGAAAAAATAAACGAGGTATTATTATATTTTTCTGGGCATGGATATTATAATGAAGAGGAATTTTATTTTTGTACTTCAAATATTGATGTTTCAATGATTAATTCTACAAGCATTATTAACAGCCAGATTGATATGCTGATAAGAGGATTGTCCCCAGAAGTGTATGTTAAAATAATTGATGCCTGTGAATCTGGAAGCTCATATATCAAAAATATTAATGATAGGAAAAATATTTTTGAAAAGAATAAAAATGAATTTAAAACATGTTATTTTCTTTCTTCATCAGAATGTAATCAAAGTTCTTATGCTAATGAATTTATTAGCAATTTTACTAAATCAGTTCTTGAAATTATAAAGAAATATATAACTATTGATGGAATAGACGATGTTAAGTATAGGCACATTTTAAATGCGTTATCTGACGAATATGAATTTAATGATAGCCAAAAACCATTTTTTGTTATGCAAGGCAATTTATCTGATATTTTTGTCAGCAAAAATGATGAATTAAATAGCTTTTTACAAAATATGGATTTTTCAAATCATAATGAAATTGATGCTTGTGATTCTATGGAAAATGATGTTGAGGCTATGGATAAGTTGATTCCTACTCAATCTGCTGCTATTAATGTAAAAGATGAATTAGTAGCAAAAATATTAAGTAACTTAAAAGAAAATGCAAGTGAAATATTAGAAAAATATGCTTATAATGAAGAAATTATTAACATAACAGCTGATAATATTTTTAACAAAGCAAAAATTGGAGAATGGTTGTCAGAAAATAAAAATAAATACTTTGTTTTCGCTGAGGAAAGGTATTCTAAAAAATATAATAACCCTTTTGATAGTTTAAACGAAATTTTTAATCAAAGTAAAATTGAATATCAGGTATCGGGTTTCAAATTAAATGTTGATGAAAAAAATTCTGCTTATCAATTGGAGCTTAAATCCCTGAATCATTTGCCCAAATATTGCTGTCAATTAGTAGTGATATATTCATTAACAAAAATTTATTTATTTTATTATTTTAACTATTCATATCCCCAAAATTGGCAAGATTATTTGGATTATGTCGTGTCTGATAAAATTAATATAGCGACAGTCATTATAAATGACAAGCAAAGTCTAGATTCTGCTGTTAACGATGTATATAAAAGCTTTCAATCGTATTGTGAAGAAAATCTAAAAAAGTATTTAGATATTTTATTAAAATAATCTAAAAGATTAAAAAATCCGTTTTTTAATTATAAAGTTTTTAATTAAAGATTAGGAGGCTTTAGTCTTTTTTGAATTTTACAAATAGTGAAGTGTAAAAATAATTAGATGATTTTAATTTAATTTTTCTTAAATAAAGGTTTTTTAAATGGAAAATATATGGTAACATAGTAGATGGATACCAAAGGTAGCAAGTATTTAATATTACCAATTTGGTATAATAATTATAAGGATGATGATAATGAAAAATAAAAAGAATGATATAGCAATTGATGTTAATCATGTTACTAAGACTTTTAAGTTATATTCTGATAAGCCGCAAACCTTAAAAGAAAGGTTAGTAAGAGGTTGGAAGAATAAAACTGAGGAAAGAACAGTCTTAAAAGATATTAATATTGAAATTAATAAAGGAGAAACTGTTGCTTTAATTGGAGTTAATGGGAGTGGTAAATCAACCTTACTTAAATTAATGACTAAAATAATTTATCCTAATAAAGGAACTTTAAAAACTTATGGAAAATTAACTAGTCTTTTAGAGTTAGGAGCAGGTTTTCATCCGGATTTTACGGGTAGAGAAAATATTTATTTTAATGCGGCTATCTTTGGACTTACGAAAAAAGAAATAGATGATAGATTAGAAAGTATTATTGAATTTAGTGAATTAGGGGACTTTATTGATAGTCCGGTACGCACTTATTCATCAGGGATGTATATGCGTCTAGCCTTTAGTGTGGCTATTAATGTTGATGCGGAGATTTTACTTATTGATGAGATTTTAGCCGTAGGAGACCAGCATTTTCAAGATAAATGCTTTGCTAAGTTAGAAGAACTAGCCAAGAGTAATATGACCATTGTTATCGTTAGTCATAGCTTAGATTCTATTAAAAAGTTATGTAACAGAGCTATCTGGATTAATAATGGTGAAGTTGCTAAAGATGGCAAGTGTCAAGATGTCATTAGTGAATATTTGAAAGTTTGCGGGTAGGTGAAGAATATGAGTGTATTTAAAGAATTATATCAGTATCGAGAATTATTAAAAACTAATGTTAAAAAAGATATAAGAGGTAAATATAAGGCATCATTTTTAGGAGTCTTGTGGTCATTTATAAATCCGTTATTACAAGTACTTGTATATGCTATTGTATTTCCTTATATTATGAAAGTACAAACAGAAAATTATTTAGTTTTCTTAATATGTGGGATTATTCCTTGGACTTGGTTTACTAGTAGTATAGCTGGTGGTGCTGGTTGCATAACAAATAATTCAAATTTAATAAAAAAGGTATATTTTCCAAGAGAAATTTTACCTATTTCAGTCGTAACTTCTGGTATGATTAACTTTTTAATTAGTTGTATCATTATTGCTATATTTGTTATTGGCGGAGGTTTAGATTTATCTTGGCATCTTATCTTTTTACCTTTGGTAGTATTAGTTCAGTATATAATTTCATTAGCTTTTGCTTTTATTGTATCAGCAGTAAATGTATATATAAGAGATACAGAATATGCAGTTGCATTTATTTTAAATTTAGCTTTCTATGCAACACCAGTGCTATACAGTTATGAAATATTTAATGGTTCGGCTTTGATTTGGTTGTTTAAATTAAATCCAATGGCTCATTTAATAAATGCTTACCGAGATATATTTTATGTTCATCAAATTCCAAATATCACTAACTTGTTTATTTGGCTTTTAATAGGAGTGATATTATTAACAATAAGTTATAAAATATTTAAAAAACTAGAAAAAAGATTCGCTGAGGAAATGTAATTGAAGGAGTGTGTAGTTATGAAAAAATGCGATATAATAATACCAATCTATAATGCTTATGGTTGTTTAGCCCCTTGTATAGATTCTGTTATAAAAAATACAGATTTAGAAAATAATAGATTGATTTTAATTGATGATAAAAGTCCTGACAAAAAAGTATTACCATTATTAAAGAAGTATGCTAACGGTAAAAATATTATTTTGTTGACTAATTCTGTTAACAAAGGATTTGTTGGTACTGTAAATAAGGGAATGGAATATTCAAAAGAAAATGATGTTTTATTACTTAATTCTGATACTGAGGTTACAAAAAATTGGTTAGAAAAAATAAAAAAATGTGCTTATAGTAGTGAACACATTGCTACAGTAACACCATTATCTAATAATGCAACTTTTGCATCAGTACCATATTGTTTTGAGGCTAATGATATTCCTAATGGATTGACATTAGATGAAATGGCTGATAAAGTTGAAAAATCTGCTATGAATTTAAATATGGAAACGCCAACTGGTCATGGTTTTTGTTTATACATTAAAAGAAGTGTTCTAAATGAAATTGGTTTATTTGATGCAGAAACCTATGGTAGAGGTTATGGAGAGGAAAATGATTTTTGCTTTAGAGCAATAGATGCTGGTTATCAAAATGTTATTTGTGATAACACATATATATTGCATAAAGAATCACAGTCATTTTCTGATGCAAAAACTGAATTAATAAAGCAAGGTTTAGAGGCTTTATCAAAGAGATATCCTAATTATAGGAATCGTTTAGATTTATGGTGTCAAACAAGAAAAGTATCGGTAATAGGAAATAATTTGTGCTACGAATTTGGGAAAAATCAAGATAAACCTAATGTTTTATTTGTTATTCATGACTTTGCAGATATTAAGAATAATATTGGTGGAACTTCACTTCATGTTTTTGATATTATAAGGAATTTAAGAAAATATTTTAATTTTCATATTTTAACTCCTGAAAATAATCATTTTAAGTTATATTCATACTGGGCAAACAGTGAAGGCTACTCTACGATTGTTTATCCTAAGGTAACTCAAATAAGTGAGTATCCATTCTTTAATTCTGATTATAGAAAAATGATAAATGAGATAATTGATAAATTTAATATAAATATAGCTCATATCCATCATTTAATTGGCAATTATTTTGATTTATTTGATGTTTTAAAAGAAAGAAAAATTTATACAATAATAACATTACATGATTATTATTCAATTTGTTTAAGAATAAATAAGTTATATAAAAATAAGGAATATTGTAATAATCCTGATATTGAAACATGTACTGAATGTATGGAAAACAGAGAAGTTAGCTGTGAAAGAACTTTAAATCTTATAAAAAAATGGCAATTTTATTGGCATAAATATTTAAAACAGTGTGATTATGTAATTTGCCCTTCTGAAGCCGCTAAACTCGAGATAAATAGAGTATACCAAGATATTAATATAAATGTAATTGAACATGGAATTGACATTAAAAAGAAAATCGGTAATTTAGATATTAAAGATAATGATAATAATGTAGCTTTTGTTGGCGCCATAGGCATTCATAAGGGAAGCAATATTTTAAGGGAGTTAGTTAGAACTAGAAAATCTAATTTCTTTAATATTCATTTGTTTGGTAAAATTGATATTCCAATGAATTCACGCAAAAACTTTGTTAATCATGGAAGGTATGTGAGAGAGGAATTACCAAGTTTGTTAAAGAAAAACAACATAAAAATTGTTTGCTTGTTTTCTACATGGCCAGAAACTTATTCTTATACATTGACAGAAGCTGTTGCTAGTGGTGTTCCAGTAATAGCATTTGATTTTGGAGCTATTGCTGAACGAATAAAAAAATATAATTTGGGATGGGTTATTCCAATTAATGCTGGAGTTGACGAAATAATTGAAAAAATAGGAAATATATTTGCTAACCCTGATGAGTATTCAGAGATTATAAAATCAATTAATAGTTATAAAATTAAAACTACGAAGGCCATGGCTTTAGAATATAAAGAAATGTATGAAGCAAATTTGAAGATGTCAAAAGATGCAAAAATAGATGAAAAATATATTAAAGAAAAGATAAAAGATAGTAATATTGAATATGGCAGTGTTAGTTATGCTAATTATGCTTGGGTATTTGATACATTAAAGTGGAAAATAATTTCTAAATTTAAATTTCCAAAATTCGTAAAGAAAATGATGGGGCGAGAAAATGATTAAGTTAGCAGCAACAGTTACTTTCTATAACCCATCTAAAGAAAATGTTGAGAATATTAATTCTTATATTGATTTTGTTGACAAGGTATATGTTGTAGATAATAGTTCTAAAAATAATAAAAAAATGTTAACAGATAATTGTAAAATAGTTTATATTCCAAATTTAGAAAATTTGGGTGTAGCTACTGCACTTAATATTGCGGCCAAACAGGCTTTAAAAGATAAATTTGATTGGCTATTGACGATGGATCAAGATAGCAAATTTGAAGGTGATAATTTAGAAAAAATGATAACTTATATCACAAATAATGATTGCAGAAAAGTTGGGCTGGTAAGCCCTTGGCATAATATTAAGACTGGGGTTAAAAAGCCAGAAAAAAATATTGAGGATGTTGTTGAAGTGATGACATCCGGAAATATTATTAATTTGACAGCATACAAAAAAATAGGTGGTTATAAAGATTGGCTTTTTATTGATGGCATCGATTTTGACTACTGTATGAATCTAAATGTTAATGGATATAAAGTTAGAAGATTAAATTACTGTGAGTTAGAACATGAACTAGGGGATATAAAAATTATTCATCTTTTGAGCCGTGATTTTGTTTGTAGTAATCACAATTATATAAGAAGATATTATATGACTAGAAATAATCATTACATTTATGATATGTACCATGAGGCATTTCCAGACTATTGCGAAATGATATTAAATGGTCTTGATGGACAGTTTCGAAATATTCTTGCTTTTGAAAAAGATAAGTATAGAAAATTAAGAAATATGCTCAGAGGTTACAGAGATTATAAGAAAGGAATAAAAGGGAAGTACCCTTATAATAATTAAATTATGAAATCTAAAGACATTAAAAAAAATTCTAATTATTTTGAAAAAGTATTAAAAAATCCGTATTTACCATTTATAGCAATATTTATCATTATGTTAGTTACACATTCTTTTACTAATTTTTTTAGAGATGATTTATATTTTTCGACGCAACTAGTAAATACTAATTTATTTGATTATATTAAAATGCGTTATTTGACATGGTCTTCGAGGATAATAACGGAAATTTATTTTGTGTTTTTTACAAATCATCGTACTTTATGGATTTTTATTGATTCACTTGCATATAGTTTTATTGCGTATTTGTTAAGTAAATTATTTAACAAAGAAAATGATACTAAATTAAATTGGATAATTGCAATTATAATGTTAATCTATCCATTTACTGATATGTCATCAGCAGGATATATAACCACTACAATATTTTATATTTGGCCTCTTTTATCTTTCTTATATATTATGTATATTTTAAAATGGAAAATGGATAATAAGAACATTTCTAAATGGCAAGTTATTTTACTAGTAATTGCTATTATTAATGCAGTTACATCTGAACAAGCATGTCTTTTAACTGCTGGCTTTACATTTTTGGCAATATTGAAAAAGATATTTGATAAGAATTTTAAAATAAAGGAAAATAAGACCTTGTTGGCTATTTTGGGTAGTTGTGTTTTATATTTAATTTTTATAGCTACTTGTCCAGGTAATCATATGCGTACAATAAGTGAAACCGCAACATGGTATCCTGATTATGCTAATTTTAGTATATTACCAAAGATATACTTAGGAGTTATTCCGACATTTAGTGTGATTATGAATAACGGTGTAATAATAACATTAACTACATTATTATTATGTTCATTTACTTTAAAAAATAACAAGAAAAATTATAATAAAATATTTTCAATTATTGTATTTGCATTTTTTTCTTTAACAACAATTTTTAAAAGTAATTTACTTAATATATTTCCTAACTTTAATCATTTTTATGAAATTTTGTCATTGGAGAGCTTGCCGACCTTAAATTTGTTAAACATTCTACCTTTTGCTCTATGTTGTGCTTCATTGATTGGAGTAATCTATCTTTTATATATTAATTTTAAAGATAATCTTTTATTACCAATTATATTTCTCGCAGGATTTTGTTCAAGATTTATAATGGGGTTTTCTCCAACTGTATTTGCTTCTCATGAGCGAACTTCTATATTTTTTTACTTTAGTATGTTAATAATTGACATAATAATTTATTCAAAACTTCAAAAGAATAAAAATATTTTCTTAGTGGATACTTTATTAATAATATTAATGTTATGTAGTGTATTGAGTACAATGGTAAGTCTATTAAGTATAATTTATTCATAATTAATTAAATAATTTTGCAATTTATTCTTTTAAATGTTACAATTAGATTGTAAGGATAAAGGGTAGAATGAGGAGAACAAAATGAAAAAATGTGATGTACTTTATATGGTAATACCTTGTTATAATGAAGAAGAAGTTTTACCAGAAACAACGAAAAGATTAGAAAAAAAATTGGGAGATTTAATAAAGAAAAAAGTTATCTCAGAGAAAAGTAAAGTTATGTATGTTAATGATGGCTCGAAAGATAAGACTTGGGAACTAATAAAGAAAATTAACAAAGATAATTCAATGTTTACGGGTATTTGCTTATCAAGAAACAGAGGACACCAAAATGCTTTAGTAGCTGGTCTTTTAACGGCTAAAGAATATGCTGATGTTGTAATTTCAATGGATGCTGATTTACAGGATGATATAAATGCCATTGATGAAATGTTAGAAAAATACTATGATGGGTGTGATATTGTCTATGGTGTTAGATCAGCTAGAAAAACTGATACTTTCTTTAAAAAAGTAACAGCCGAAGGCTTTTATAAATTTATGCAAATGATGGGAGTGGATGTTGTTTATAATCATGCTGACTATCGTTTAACTTCGAAAAAAGTATTAAATAATTTTCAAAACTATAAAGAAGTAAATTTGTTTTTAAGAGGAATTTTTCCATTAATTGGTTATAAATCAGACAAAGTTTATTATGAAAGAGCCGAAAGGTTTGCTGGTGAATCTAAATATCCATTAAAGAAAATGTTAAACTTTGCATGGGACGGTATTACATCATTTTCAGTTAAACCATTAAGACTTATTTGTACTTTAGGATTTGTAATTTTGTTTATTAGTATTATTATAATGATTTATTCATTGGTAAGAAAACTAACAGGCAATACGATTGATGGCTGGACATTCTTAAATATTTCTATTTGGTTTATTGGAGGTTTGCAAATGATTTCTCTTGGTGTAATTGGCGAGTATGTTGGAAAAATGTATAATGAAACAAAAGCTCGTCCAAGATTCATTATTGCTGAGAATTTAGAAGAAATTAATAAAAAATAAAACATTTAAAATAAAGACGATTAACTTTGAGTGAGCTAATCGTCTTTTAAAGCTTAATTAATTATTTTAATCTTTTCCTAAAAGTAAGTAAATACAGTAAGATATAATGCCAATAGTAAATGTCAGCAAAATCCATATACTAAAAGATACAATGAATTTAGTAGAACTTCCATATAATAATGTTATCTAATCTTTTAACTTCCAAATTTCATAAGCAAAAATATTATCATGAATTAAATATATCATAAATGTTGATGTTCCAATAAAATTAATGAATTTGTTGTTTGAAATTTTAATTCTTCTAAATAGTTCGTAAATTGCTGTAGCTAATATAACAGGAACAAATTGATTATTTCCATATAATGGAATAAATTGAGTAAAAGTATCTTTAAAACCAGAAGTATATTCTATAATGTTATTTGTTGTGTTTATGTAGAAGTTGCCGATTACAATAATAATGATTGTAATTATTACCCAAGATTTAACTTAGTCAAATGGATTATATTTTTTTATGTATCTACCTATTGCACATAGTAAAAAATCAAAAAATATGATATAATGTTTTTACGATTGGATAGTGATAATATGCGTAAGAGAAATGGATATACATTTATTGATATATTAATAGTAATATTGAGTTTAGGACTTGTTACTTTATTTACTGTACCTAAACTTAGTCATGCCTTTGAAAATGATAAAAATGAATTATATAATGATTCCCTTGAACTTTATCTTAATCAAGCAACTAAGTATGGTAATACTATTAAAAGTGAAGTAAAAGAAAATAATTCTTATATTGTAAGTATTAAAGACTTAGTCGATAAAGGCTTTATTGGTAGTAGTGATGGTGAGGTTACAGACATAAGAGATGGTAGTTCCATGTTAAATATGAAAATTCATCTTATTTATGATGAAGAAAAAGATACAGTGTATGCTCAAGTAGTTTAAGAAGTTTTAAAGACTTCTTTTTTTAATTTTAAAAGTTAAAAATATTAATATAAAATTTAAAAGTATTTTATGTAAGTTAACTTTAGAAATTGTAAGTAAGTATCTTGATAGGGGAATAATTATAATAGATATGACTGATACTTATAAAAAAATAAGTGAAACTATTAAAAACGAAAATGATATTGAAATAACTGATAAAAGAGTAGTAATGCCTATAAGAAAAGCAATGATTGATTATTTAACCTTAAAATATAAATTTAACAATGTGGCTTGCCCAAAATCAAGGATAACAAATGGCTCATTTAGCCCAAAATCAGGAACAGTAACAAAAAAGTGTCAAGAAAGTGTCAAATTTTTAGGAAAACTATGATAAAAAAATAAAAACATAGTATCATAATTCATGTAAGGAGTGATTAATTGTGTTATATCCATCTATTGATAAACTATTAAATATCGTAGACTCAAAGTACAAATTAGTACACATTGCTTCTCGTCGTAGTAAGCAAATGATGGAAAACAAACATTTTCAAATGAATGAAAATGAATACAAGAGTAAAAAAGAATTAGGTAGAGCCCTTGAAGAATTAGAACATGGTCTAATCAAGGTTGAAAACTAATTCTTTTTTTAGTTTTATCTGAAAAATTACCGTAAATAGCCAGTTTTTAAGTGTATAAGTGGGGGAAGCGTGTTATACTTATTAAGTAGAAGAAAGGATTAGATTTTATGGAAAAAGTATGTTTAGTAGATGGTAATAACTTAATGTTTAGGGCTTATTATGCAACCGCCTATAGTGGTAATATGATGAAAAATTCTAAAGGATTTCCTACCAATGCCTTATACGGATTTGTTAATATGATGCAAAAAATAATTGAGGAAGAAAAACCTAAATACATTATGGTAGCTTTTGATATAGGTAAAAACTTTCGCAAAGAAAAATATGAAACTTATAAAGCCGGAAGAAGTGAGACGCCAGAAGAATTAAAATCTCAAATGCCTGTTGCTAGAAAAATATTAGAAGCCATGGGAATTAAATATTATGAGTTAGAACCATTTGAGGCTGATGATATTATTGGAACCTTTGCCGAAGCTTGTAACAATAATTGCGAATATGATGCCACCGTTATTTCTAGCGATAAAGATTTACTTCAGCTAATTACGGATGAAGTCGAAGTAAAACTATTAAAAACCAAAGATTATATTAGATATAATCCGACTAATTTTAAAGAAGACTGGGGATTTACTCCCATTCATATGATCGATTATAAAGCTTTAGCAGGTGATTCATCTGATAACATTCCTGGAGTTAAAGGAATAGGCGATAAAACGGCGATTAATCTTTTAAAAACTTATGAAGACTTAGATGATATATATAGTCATATTGATGATATAAAAGGAGCTGTTAAAACTAAATTAATAAATGCTAAAGAGATAGCCTATATTTCTAAAGAAATGGCTACTATTTATAAAAAAGTTCCTATTGATATTAACTTTGATAATATTAAATATAACGGTCCTAAATTAGAAGAATTAACTGATATTTTTACGGAACTGGAATTCTTTTCTTTTTTAAAAAATACTAAACCTAAAACAATAACTAAAGAAATAAAATTTACAACTATTTTAGATCCTAAAGAAATAGAAGAAGCCGATACTTATGCTTACTATATTGAGTGTGATAAAGAAAATTATCATCAAGCAAATATTATTGGTATGAGTGTTGTTACTAAGAAAAATAATTATTATGTTCCTAAATTGTTAATTAAAGATACCTTAGATTATTTAAAAAATAAAATTAAATATACTTATGATTTAAAGAAAAATATATGTCTTTTAAAAGATGAAAATATATTAGATAATACTATCTTTGATACGATGATTGCCTCTTACTTGTTAGAAGAAAATACTAAAGAAGATATTGCCTATCTTATGATACCTAAAGATTATAAAGTAGAATTTTATGATATATCCTTAAAAAAAGGATTTATACCTAAAGATATTGTTACTAAAGCCAGGTTTATCTTTGATACTCGGGATGACTATTTAAAGAAAATAAAACTAGAAGATATGGAAAGCTTGTTTACTAATATAGAAATGCCTTTAATAAAAGTTTTAGCTAATATGGAATTAAATGGTATCAAATGTGATAAAGAAGTTTTAAAAAGTATGTCTTTAGAAGTATCAAAAAGAATTAAAGATATTGAAGAAAGAATTTATTTTGAATGTGGAGAGGCCTTTAATATTGCATCCCCTAAACAATTAGGAGTAATCCTTTTTGAAAAATTAAATTTACCGTTTGCTAAGAAAAATAAATCAGGAGGTTATAAGACTGATGTTGATACTTTAAAAAAATTAGTTAATTATAGTCCGGTAATAGGTGATATCTTAGAATTTAGAAACTTAAATAAACTTTATACAACTTACCTAGAAGGTCTTATTCCGTATATCTTTAATGATGGTAAAATTCATACTATTTATAAGCAAAATTTAACCCGTACAGGCAGGCTTTCATCAGTTGAACCAAATATGCAAAATATTCCAGCTAAAGATAGTGAAGGAAGAAAGATAAAGAAAGCCTTTTATCCCGAATATGATTATCTTTTAAGCTGTGATTACTCTCAAATTGAGTTGCGCCTTTTAGCCCATATTAGTAAGTCTCAAGAACTAATTAATGCTTATTTAAATGATGAAGATATTCATACGAAAGTGGCAGCCGATATTCATGGTATTTCTCAAAGTGAAGTAACCCCTCTAATGCGTAAGACTGCTAAGGCTGTAATATTTGGAATAGTTTATGGTATTAGTGGATTTGGCTTAGGGGAAAACTTAGAAATACCTGCTAAAGACGCTAAAAAATTTATTGAAAAATATTATGAATTATACCCAGGGGTTAAAAAATACATGGACGAAATTATTAAAGAAGCTTACGAACGAGGTGAGGTTAGAACCTTATTTAATCGTAAACGCACCATTGACGAATTAAATAATAAAAATTATATGATAAGACAACAGGGCGAAAGAATTGCCTTAAATACCCCAATTCAAGGAACTTGTGCTGATATTATGAAAAAAGCCATGGTTGAAATTTATAAAGCTTTTAAAGAAAATAATATTCAAAGTAAGATGTTATTACAAGTCCATGATGAATTAATCTTTGATGTTAAAAAAGAAGAAAAAGACCAAGTAATAACCATTGTTAAAGATAAAATGGAAAATGCTATAAAACTAGATGTTCCTATTAAAGTAAGTAGTGATATTGGAACTAATTGGTATGATACAAAATAGTTAATAAAAAACTAACTAAAAAAAATAAATACTAAGATAAAAAAGTTGAAAGAAAATCAAAAAAATTAGTTTAAACTATTTACAATTAAATAAGAACAGACTAAAATTAAAAATCAAGAAAGAAGAAGTAATATGCCAGAAATAGCGGAAGTAGAAACTGTTAGAAATGTTTTAAAAAAAAGTGTTTTGCATAAAAGAATAATTGGCGTTGATATTTATTATGAGAAGATGATTGAACAAGATGTAAATGAGTTTAAGAATTGTCTTATTAATAATGAATTTATTGATATAAAAAGAATAGGTAAATGGTTAATTTTTGAACTTACAGATCATTATTTACTTAGTCATTTACGCATGGAAGGTAAATATTTTATTAAGAATACTGAGGAAGAAAAAGCTAAACATGAACATGTTATAATTCATTTTGCTGATAATACCGATCTTAGATATCATGATACTAGAAAGTTTGGCAGAATGAAAATTATACCTAAAGAGATGCTTTATGAGACGGAAGAAATAAAAAAACAAGGAAAAGAACCTGGAAGTAAAGACTTAACAGCTACTTACTTAATAGAAAAATTTAAAACGAAGAAAGAACCTATTAAAACCGCCTTACTTGATCAAACAATTATAAGTGGTTTAGGTAATATTTATGCTAATGAAGTTTTATTTGCAAGTAATATTAATCCTAAAAGACCAGCCAGTAGTATTACTTTAGAAGAAGCTAAAAAAATAGTTGATACCAGTGCAAGTATTATAAAAAAAGCCATGGAACTAGGAGGAACAACAATTAAAAGTTATACTTCTAGTCTAGGCGTAACTGGTCATTATCAAGATTATCTATGTGTTCATAAAAGAGCAAATTGCCCTTGTAAAGTTTGTGGAGAAAAAATAATATGTATCAAAGTAGGAGGAAGAAGCACTTACTATTGTCCTAAGTGTCAAAAATAATTATGGAAACAGGAGAAGATAAAAGAACTATTGATAAAGTTGATTTTATAGAGATGAAAAATTTTAATAATTATTTACTTGATAGTGATCTTTATAAAGTATTTGACTTTGGATTTAATTATGGCAATAAAAATATTAAAATTTTTAGGATAGTAGAAAGATATACGAGATATACAGTAGGAGCAGTGGAATTTTTATTAACGCCAATGGGACTTGATATAAAAATAGGCTTAAATAGTGCTTATCGTTATAATGGAAATGGCACAAAATTATTAAAAATGATTATAAAATCATTTGGAGAATCCCTAAACAATACAGAGTACTTTGTTGCTCATATTGCCCCAGACAATTTAGTATCCCAAAAATTATTTTCTAAATGTGGTTTTGCAAGTGATTTTGATGAAATTGAGACGGAATTAGCAGAAGGATACTTAACATATAAAAAAAGAAACCCTAATTATGGTAAAAAAAATTACCAAAAAGATGAAGTTATATTTTGTCAAAGCGATGATGCTAATGCCTATTATAAATTGGAAATATTTAAAAGCGATGCGACTGGTAATATTTTAGAAAAACCAATAATAGCCAGAGTGGCGTTTAGAAGAATTTATGATGGCATGGAAATATTAACTGATTATCAGGATAATATCGAAGAATTAGTTAAAACTATTTTAGATATTGAAAGTTGTTTTGAAGTAGTGTTTTCAGATAGCAGGTATTTTACCTATGCCTTCCGCATAAGTAAAAATGCGAATAAAAGAAATTATATTGAGTTATTTAAAAAATATAACTTTACATTGGATGAATATAGTAGCACTGATGATTGTTTAGTATTTAAGCGATTAAATAAACATTATGTTGAAGATTTAAACAAAATTTTGAAAAGAACAAGAACTAAAGGAGAAGAAAAATATGATTAAATTAAAAAATAGTAAAATATTTGTTTTAGGAATGGCCAGAAGTGGTTATGAAGTAAGTAAATATTTAAGTAAATATGATAATGAAATAATAGTAACTGATGCTAAAGAGCAAGATGATGATAAAGTAAAAGAATTAGAAAGTTTAGGTGTTAAAGTCGTAATAACCGATAAACCTGAGGAACTTTTAGATGGTACTTATGATGTAGTTATTAAAAATCCGGGAATTAAGTATACTAACCCTTTAATAGTTAAGGCTGATACTTTAAATATTCCGGTTATTAACGAAGTAGAGGCCGCCTCTTACTTCTTTCCTGAGGGACTACAAGTAATTGGGGTAACTGGTTCAAATGGTAAAACTACTACTACCAATTTAATAAATGAAATGCTAAAAAAAGATGGTAAAAAAGTCATCATGGCTGGTAATATGGGAATCCCTGTTTGTAGCGTTTTAAATGATTTAACTAGTGATACTATTCTTTTACTAGAAATATCTATTCAACAACTTTGTAATATGAATCATTTTAAAACTAATGTTAGTATTCTAACTAATCTTACTCCAACTCATATTGACTTTTTAGATACTTATGAAAATTATATGAATACGAAGAAGAGAATATTTAATAATCATACGGATAAAGATATTGCTATTCTTAATTTAAATAATGAAGATGAGATAAATTTAACTAGGGATATAAAGTCTCATAAAATTTATTTTAGTAGTACTAAACCAACTGATATTTGTATTACCGATGATTATATTACATATTTTGGGGAAAAAATAATAAAATTAGAAGATATTAAACTTCAAGGAACTCATAATTATGAAAATATTTGCTGTGCTATTGGAGCCGTTAAACATTATGGGGTAAAGAATGCCGCTATCATTAAAGTTTTGGAAGATTTTGGGGGTGTTGAACATCGCCTAGAGTATGTAAGAACTCTAAATAATGTTATGTATTATAATGATTCTAAGGCAACTAATACGGTTTCTACTACTATAGCCTTAAAAGCGTTCAATAAACCAACTATTTTAATTATGGGAGGCTTAGATAGAGGGCATTCCTTTGAACCATTAAATGACTATATGAAAAATGTTAAATTAGTCGTTTGCTATGGTCAGACTAAAGAGCGAATTGAAAAATGGGCCGAAGGTTTAAAAATTCCAGTCAAAGTTTTTGATAATTTACACGATGCTACCACTGCTGCTGCTAGGGAGGCTACTGCCGGTGATGTTGTCCTACTTTCTCCAGCTTGT
This sequence comes from uncultured Bacilli bacterium, assembly GCA_934096535.1. Classification (GTDB taxonomy): domain Bacteria; phylum Bacillota_I; class Bacilli_A; order RF39; family UBA660; genus CAG-605. Next base: position 48,475 of record CAKOMC010000002.1, read on the forward strand.
GCTTCTTGGGACCAATATAAATGCTTTGAAGATAGAGGCACGGAATATAAAAAAATAGTTAATGGACTATAAAATGCAGGTTGTATTAGATAATAAAGATATCGATGTTATAATCGAACATAAACAAAATAAAAACCTTTATATACGAGTTACGGATAATCTAGAACTGTTAGTAACTTGTAACAAAAGGGTATCAGAAAAAGAAATATTAGATATTATCGAAAAAAATAGTAAGTCTTTAATTAAGATGTATAACAAAAAACTAAAAGAACTAGATAATAACAGTGTCTTTTACTATTTGGGTAAACCTTATACAATTATATATAATAAAGATGTCAAAAAATATTATATCGAAGAAGATTGTATTATTGTTAAAGATGAAAAAATGCTAAATAAGTTTTATGCTGAAGAGTGTGTGCGTATTTTTACTGAAGAAATAGAAAAATATAAACCTATGTTTAACTATTTACCTAAATTTAGCTTAAGGGTTAGAAAAATGAAAACTCGTTGGGGTGTATGTAATAGGGGTAATAATACCGTTACTTTAAATAGTGAACTTTTGAAAAAAGAGATTAGACTTATTGATTATGTTGTCGTTCATGAACTTAGTCACTTTAAAGAAGCTAATCATAGTGATAAATTTTGGTATGAAGTATCTTTAAGATACCCCAATTACAAAGAAGCTAGAAAAGAATTAAATGAAGTTTAAGATGCCTAAATGGGCGTCTTTTTCTATGAAAAAAAGTGCTATAAAAGTACTAAATTAACCTTCATCATTACAGATAAAATCAATTATATTAACATTAGGAATACCATCAATATTTTTTTGAAAAGCAAAATCTAAAATAAATAAATATCTTGGATATAAGTCTTTAATTTCATAGAATGGTTTATATTCTCTTTCTTTAGTTTTATCATTAAGCATACCAAATAATAAAAAAGGAAGGGTAACGATCGTTACGGGGATGGTGCTGTTTACTACATAAAAGTTTATTTTAACTCTTACTAATGTTTAAAATAATACCAATAGAAGCAAAAGAAACTAATAAACTAGAGCCACCATAACTAAAGAAGGGTAAAGTCACGCCAGTGACCGGGATTAGCCCCACAACTACACATAGATTAAGTAAGGCTTGAATTAAAATTCCAAAAGATAAGCCAAAACTTAAGTACTTGGCGAATAAGTTTTTAGCTTGCATACTTATCTTAATCGAAAAATAAAATAAAAGCATAAAAATACTAGTAACCACTAAGACTCCTAAAAAGCCAAATTCTTCCGAAATAATAGAAAAGATAAAATCGGTTTGGGGTTCTGGTAAATAAAAATGCTTTTGGATAGAGGAACCAAAGCCTAAACCTAAAAGACCACCGGGCCCAATCGCATATAAACTTTGAATTATTTGAAAACCACTACCTAAAGGATCAACCCAAGGATTGACAAAGGAAATAATCCTAGCCAGACGATAAGGGGCTATTATAATAAGACCAATAATGCCCAGAAGACCTAGGATTCCACATTTAACAAAAAAAGAAATTTTGGCGCCTGATATAAAAATAATCATAATAAGCGTTAAAACAATCACCATACCTTGCCCAAAATCAGGTTCTAACATAATAAGACCAAAAAAGAGAAAAATAATACCTAAAATAGGAAAGATACCTTTAACAACATCTTTTACTGTGGAATCATTATTGGCTAGATATTTAGAAACAAAAATAATTAAACCAATTTTAGCAAATTCTGAAGGCTGGATACCAAAGGAACCAATTCCAAACCAACTTCTAGCGCCGTTTCTTACTTTACCAATACCGGGAATTAAGACTAGTACTAATAAAATAAAACAAATAAATAAGATTTTATTAGCGTATTTATAATACTTTTTATAATCATAATTAGATAAAATTATCATAATAAAAATACCAATAATAAAAAATAAAGTTTGGTGTTTAACATACTTTAAAGGATCATTAAATTTATATTCTGCCCAAATATTACTGGCCGAATATATCATAATAATTCCTAGAATTCCGGCAATAATACTTAAGAAAAATAATTTATAATCTATTTTTTTCAAAAAGAACCACCTATATAAATATATGTTTTAATTTTTAAATATATGGTTAAACAAATAAAAACTTTAAGAATTGGGCCTTAAAGTTTAAAATATTATTTATAGTTAATTTTATTTATGTTTAACAGTTTCAGTTTCTTGGTCTTTCGTATTACCGAATGCTTTTTTCATAGCTGTTAATATTTCTCTTTTTTTCTCTTTATCAGAGATAACTAGAAGGCAAGCATCAAGTCTTTCCTTTAAAATATTAAGAGCTTCTGAAATATCTTCTCCGAGGTCTTGCATTACCAGTATAGTATTTAAAGTTTCTAATTGTTGAGTAGCTATTTCTATTACATCATTTTGACTAAGAGCAGATAACTTTTCTAAATATGACTCTTCCTTCTCATTATTTTCAGAATCATTATCACTCTTTTCTGTTTTTCTTTCAATATTTTCAATATTATCTTCTGTTGGTTCTAATAAACCTTCTATGTTTTCAAAGTAATTCATTTTTTCCTCCATAAAAATTATATAATTATTAATAATATTTAGCAATGATTTATGATGAAGATAAAAGTTATCTTATAAATTATTGGTATTGTTATTTTGCCTTTTTACTAAACGAATCTTTTTTATTTCTTGTACCATTTTATCTGGTAATACTTCATCATTTAACCTAATTGAATTGATATACAATTTTAAAAGATCTTCATTAGCAATTAATAATAGCTCTTCCGAGTAGTCGGGCTTAATAATAGATTCTTCATAACGCCCTAAAAAATTGCCATATCGTAGCTGAAAATTATCAATTGTTTCTAAAAAAGTAAACGAACTATCACTGATACCAATTGAGATAGCGGGATTTAGAGGGTGTACTAATATATTGGAAAATAAAAGCCCGTTTTTACTGGTGTAATCCTTAATACTTTTTATTAATACTTCTAACCTGAAATAGGTATCATAACCAAATAATTGTATTAATTTATCTTTTTTACCATCATCATCTACAGCCATAATACCAAGGCTTTTATTATTATAAAAATCAAGATAAAAATTACTGGGAAAATTGCTACTTCTAATAAGCTCACCAGCACTTATTAATTTAACTTTAGAAGGAAAAAGAGCTTGCATTTCAATAGATTTTTCAAATAAAAAATTATCATATGCTTTCTGGATTTTTTCTAAATATTTAGAAAATTCAAAACCACTTACTTGATCATTCTTAAAATATTTCTTATTTTGTTTAATTAAAGCTTCTAATAAAGCTCTTTGTTCTAATAATTTATTTTTATATTCTATTTTGTTTTTCATATAATCATCTACCTTTTTAAATATTTTAATTTTATCTAGAGTGATTTTTGCTCAGGGGATAAATATATTATCATGTTTTAAACTAAATTACTAGATAGTTAGTCTTTAAAAGTAATCAAGTAAAAGTAATTAAGAAAACATATGAATATTTTTTTCTTTAGAAGTTTAATTTTCCTAACTATTTGGGGACAAATATTTAACATTAATACTTATAGTCTAGTATTTATGTAAGTAATAGCTAGAAGCAACAAAAAATAATTAAAATGAATAAAGGAGGGTAATAACTCGGCCTTTAACGCTAATAAAGCCTTCTTCTTTTAAGTTTTTTAATTCTCTTGTCATTGCACATCTATCAATAGCTAAATAATCAGCTAAATCTTGCCAAGTACTTTTAAGATAAATTATTTTTGAACGATTTTTTAAAGCTTCAATCCGAAAATATTCCAGTAATTTATTACGAATCGTTTTTTGTGTTAATATCTCGATTCTTTCATTTTTTAAAGTGTTTTTTTCTAGGGCAATCATCAGTAAATTTTTAATAAATTGATTATAATAACTATACTTGGTATCATTGATTCCTAAAATAACTTTATAATCTAACCATAATATTTTAGTATCTTCTCTTGTAATAATTTCATAATCATTACTAAGTAAACTAGTGAGAGAAGTACCAAGTATTTCATCTTCATAAATGGTTTCAATAATAGTCCTAGTTCCATTATAATCAATTCTTATAATATCAAGACTACCATCTATCACTAAGCCAATACTTTCCTTGTCTTTAAAAAGATAAGCTATGTTGACACCTTTTTGATATGTAAAGTTAGAAGTTTCTAAAAGTTTTAATAGTTTGCTTTTATTATCAGGGGTTATATCTTTAAAAAGAGAAATCATGTTTACACCTCTTACTTAAAAATATAGCAAAAAGTTTAAAATGTTGCAAGTGCAACAAAATAATTTTTGCGATTATGTTATAGTGGGTATGTTACGAAAGGATATTAGATGTATGAAAGTAATAAAAAGAGATGGACATATGGTAGATTGGTGTCCCGAAAAAGTAGAAGCAGCCATTATAAAGGCTAACAACGAGGTAGAAGATGAAGATCAAGCCTCGGGTACACAAATTAAAAATATAATTAAGTATATTGAAAGACTAGGAAAGAAAAGAATTCTAGTTGAAGATATTCAAGATATAATTGAAATGAAGTTAATGAGTATTGGCAAGTATGAACTGGCTAAGAAATATATAACTTATCGCTATACGAGGGAATTAGTAAGAAGAAGTAATACGACGGATCTTGCTATCAAAGAATTAATTGATGGGGAATCTGAATATTGGAATACCGAAAATTCTAATAAAAATGCGAAGATAGTAACAACGCAAAGAGATTATTTAGCCGGTATTACAAGTACGGATATTACTAGAAGATTTTTACTTCCTGAGGATATTGTGGCTGCTCATGATGCCGGGATTATTCATTTTCATGATGCTGATTATTTTGCTCAGAATGCTCTTCACAATTGTGATTTAATTAATTTAGAAGATATGTTGCAAAATGGGACAAGTATTAATGGTGTTATGATAGAAAAACCTCATCGTTTCTTAACTGCGATGACGATTGCTACCCAAATTATTACAGCTGTTAATTCTAGCCAATATGGAGGATGTACAGTAACTCTTACTCATTTGGCCCCTTTTATTCGTTCTAGTCGTGAGTATTATGAAAAAAAATATAAAGAGCGTAAACTTACTAAGGCGCAAATTACTAAGTTTGTAGAAGAAGATTTAAGAAAAGAAATTACGGATGGAGTTCAGACTTTCCAATACCAAATCAATTCCATGACAACTACTAATGGGCAGGCTCCCTTCTTATCCGTATGTATGTATTTAGGGGAAACTACGGAATATAAAGAAGAACTTGCCATGTTAATTGAAGAAGTATTGCGTCAAAGAATTCAAGGAATGAAAAATGAAAAAGGTGTTTATATAACTCCGGCTTTTCCTAAACTTTTATATGTTTTAGAAGAAGATAATATTCACCCAACTAGTAAGTATTATTATTTAACTAAGTTAGCAGCAGAGTGTACGGCTAAACGCATGGTTCCTGATTATATTTCTGAGAAAATTATGAAAGAAACTAAGATTGATAAAAATGGTAATGGTAACTGCTATCCATGTATGGGTTGTCGTTCTTTCTTAACTCCATATGTTGATGCTAATGGTAAACCTAAATATTATGGTCGTTTCAATCAAGGGGTTGTTACTATTAACTTAGTAGATGTGGCTTTATCAAGCGATAAAGATATGGATACTTTCTGGCGTCTATTCGAAGAAAGATTAGAACTGTGTCATAGAGCTTTACAAATTAGACATAAAAGACTTTCTAAAGTTACTTCTGATGTTGCACCAATTTTGTGGCAACATGGCGCTCTTGCTAGACTTAAGAAGGGTGAATCTATTCATGATTTATTACATCATGGTTATTCCACAATTTCTTTAGGATATGCTGGTCTTTATGAGTGCGTTAAATACATGACAGGTAAGAGTCATACTGATGGGGCCGAAGGTAAAGAATTTGGTTTATCAGTAATGCAAAAAATGGTTGATAAATGTAACGAATGGAAAAAGGCTGAGGATATTGATTACTCGGTATATGGTACGCCAATTGAATCAACAACTTATAAATTTTCTAAATGCTTAAAGGAAAGATTTGGGGTTATTAAAGGTATTACTGACCGTAACTACATTACTAATTCTTATCATGTTCCGGTATTTGAAGAAATTGATGCCTTTACGAAATTAAAACTTGAAAGTGAATTCCAAAAACTTAGTCCAGGAGGAGCCATTAGTTACATTGAAACTCCTAACTTATCTAATAACCTTGATATTGTTTTACAAGTAATGGATTTCATTTATAATAATATTATGTATGCAGAATTAAATACGAAGAGTGATTATTGTCATGAATGTGGCTATACAGGGGAAATTTTAATTGATGATAACTTGGAATGGTATTGTCCAAACTGTGGTAATCGTGATCATGATAAATTAAATGTAGCTCGTCGTACTTGTGGCTATATTGGAACTAATTTCTGGAATAAAGGTCGTACGCAAGAAATTAAAGAGCGTGTAACCCATATTGATAATAAGGATGCATAAAATGGCTAGATTTAATAAAATTCGTAAAATGGATATTTCCAACGGTCCTGGGGTAAGAGTTTCTATCTTCTTTCAGGGCTGTCCCTTTCATTGTAAGGGGTGTTTCAATAGTGAAACTTGGGATTTTACTTTAGGTTCAGAGTTTAATGAGGAAACTATTAATAAGGTTTTGGAAGTAGCAAGTCCTGATTATATTAAAGGTTTATCTATTTTAGGAGGAGAACCTTTATATAAAGATACTATTGATGCAACTATTAAATTATGTAAGGCTTTTAAAGAAAGATATCCAGATAAAAATATATGGCTTTGGACAGGATTTACTTGGGAGACTATTGAAAATAAAGAAATATTAGAATATTTAGATGTTTTAGTAGATGGTCAGTTTAAAGAAGCTTTACATGATCCTCGTCTTAAGTGGTGTGGTTCCAGTAACCAAAGGGTTATTGATGTTCAAAGAAGTTTAAAAGAAGAAAAAATTGTGTTATATGAAAGTGAGAATTAAGAATGCAAGGCAGAGGATTTGAAATTGCAAAAGGATATGAAGATAAAAATATTCATATACCAGTAAGAAAGACAGCTAATTCAGCCGGTTATGATATTGAGGCTGCTAGTGATATGGTAATACCTCCATATAAGCCGGGAATGAAACCTAGTCTTATTTCGACGGGACTTAAAGCGTATTGTGAGCCTGATGAATTCTTTATGTTAGTAAACAGAAGTAGTGGACCGAAAAAAGGTTTTATGATGAGTAATTCCATTGGAATTGTTGATGCTGATTATTATGGTAATGAAACTAATGATGGTCATTTCTATTTTCAATTTTGGAATTTTGGCGAAAATGATTTAGTTATTCATAAAGGCGATGTTATTGGACAAGTAATATTTCAAAAATATTTAATGACTAATGATGATAAGGCAGTTGGTACTCGTACAGGTGGCTTTGGCTCAACTGATAAAAAATAATTAATATTAATTTAATAGAGAGATAACTTAGTAAGTTGTCTCTTTTATAAAATGTGCTAAAAAAAGAGGCCATGAAACCTCTTAAAATTTTACTCTTCTTAGATTATTGAGAGTATTTTTAGTCTTTTGCTAAAAAGTCTTTAATATATAAGGCTTCTTTAAAAGTGAAATTAGTTTCAGTCACTATATTTTCAGGTTCCAGACCTTCCGGAAAAAGCTCTACTATATGACAGATAATTTCTAATAGTTCTTCTTTGTCGGGATGTATCGGACTATAAAGACAATCTACTAAAAGATAAATTTTTTCGATTAACTTATTATGGAATGCATTTGAGCCTTGATATTTAGCAATATCAGCCATATTTTTTCCAAAACCTTCCTTTATCATACGATAAGCTTCATTAGGAAGTACTAACAAGAAGTCTTGGAAGACCAAAGGGATTTCCATCATGAACAATTCTGGTCTTAATATATTTATCATTTTGCATGAATTTTTTCTCCTTTCTAAGATGGACTATTGATAGTTCTAATTTAGTCCTTCCATATATACTTATTACCGTCTAAATGTCAATTTCCTTCTTTTTTTAACAAATTTTTTCAAAAAAGTGTATTTTTTTTAATTTTCTTTACTCTAGGTAAAATAAGTGCTGCTCTTAGTAAATTTTAAGAGTTTTAAGATTATAAAAAAATAAGTCGGTTTAGACTTACTTAAAATTATATTAATTAATTTTTTCTTTTCCACATGATTCATCTATGGATAAGTGGTATTTTTTAGCTATCTCAATAGCAAAAGCAGTTAACAGAAGAGTTTTGCCAGTTTCATACGCTGAGATAGTAGAAGAGGTTGTATTTAAGATTCTTGCTAAGTCTCTTAAAGTTAAGTTATTATTACTTCTTAATTTTTTAATATTATTGCCGATTATTTTCTTATCTAACTCATTTAATTTCTTATATTTTATTTTCTTATTTGTAAGACCTAAGATGTAATCCATACTAATATTATAATAGTTAGAAAGGCTATTTAAGTGTTTTAAGGGTATTATTTTTAAATTAGTTTCCCAAGTAGAGTAGGTTGATCTATCAATATTTAAAATTTGGGCTATATCTTTTTGAAGTAGAAAGTTATATTCTCTTAGTTCTAATAATCTTGTATTATTCATGGATTAATTATTGTAACTTTCATATTCTTTTTCTTGTTTTATAATTTTTCTTACAAATTTATATGGTTTAACAACCTCACCATTTTGCATACAAATTTCATAAATACTATCATTTAAAACATTACCGAAATTATATATAGTCTTTTGATGTTCAATAGAAGCATTACAATCTGTAATAATTCCATCACAATTAACAGCAACCATACTTCCAATTTTGCAAATGCCATTATCAATGTCTTCTAGATAAAAATCACCAATAATTTTTTTGCCGACATGGGTAATAATTGGGTAAAAAATCCTTAAGGGAACAGTTATATTTTTATCTAATTTTTCAGCGTTACCTTCTCTAAATAATTTCAATCTTGGGTCTAAATAAAGAAATCCACCATAATATTTAGAACTTCTATAAAATTCTAAATTATTTAAAAATTGAGCTTCAAGTTTTAATCTTTTTAGTTCATTTTGATGGTAAATATCTCTAGAAATTAAAAATGATGATTTTTCGAGACGGCTTGGAAGTGTTTTTTCTATATATTGTTCAATCATTTCTAAGCACTCAAGAAATTTGCCTGAATATATTGTACCGTTAATTACCACAGTAACACGCCCAACTATAATTCCTTTTTCCATAATATAATTAAATATTTTTTCTATGACATCAACAGCTAATGTCGGCTCACCACCACAAATTCCTAAATTGTGAATGGCTATAACTTGGCCTAAAGTGGCTTCAATTACTTCATTACTCATAGAATTATCGCATTTTTGTCCGCGCATACAATGACAACAATCTAGATTACATTTATTGGTAACAATCATTTCTAAATTCATAATAACTACTTTTCGCATAAAAACCGTCCTTTTTTAATTAAGGGCTATTCTAACATATATTATTAATGTAAGCAAAAAAATTTTATTATTTAACTATAAATATTGCAAAAAATTATGACAACCTTTGTCGAATCAAGTGTAAAAATGCTAAGAAAATGCTATGATTAGTTAAGGTGATTAGTATGAATTTAATGAATAATAACGCTTTATTTAATAAGCTTATTAAAGAAGTAGACGATTTAAGACTTGCAGTGTGTCTTGACAAGGTAAAGAAAAATAATATATAATTAATCTTGTAGGAAGGGATAATTATGAATAACAGTAAAATAGTTCTAACTACTCAGGATATAGTTAATAAGGAATTTACTATCGAACCAAAAGGTTTTAAACCACAAGAAGTAGATGGCTTTTTAGATATTGTTATTAAAGACTATGTAGCCTTTGATAAAGAAATAAAAAAATTACGCAAGGAACTTGCTAGTTTAAATGAAGAAAATAGTCGTCTTCGCAGTGAGGTTAGAAGATTAAAAGACTTAGAGACAATTCATGATGAAGACAGTAGGACCCCAACTCCTGTTAATAATGTTGACCTTCTAAGAAGAATTAGTCAATTAGAGAAAATTGTTTACGGAAAAAGTGAATAATTAAGAAATAAAAAATAACTTAGAAAGACAAATGCTGGTATATTTATTATACTTGAGGAAAGTCCGTGCTTACATAGACCTGA
>CAKOMC010000003.1 GCA_934096535.1 uncultured Bacilli bacterium
AATGCTCTTTCTAGTTTGTGATACTCATTTTCGTTTGTATAATCTAAAACAAAACCTTTCATAACCAATTCCCCCTAAAAACCCTTTGATACCTGTAATTATAGCACAAAAGTTTACATTTGTCAAATTTTGCCCTATATCACTTGCAACATACATAATTGATGTTATTTACCATTGGGACTTAATATTATCAAATGTTTAAGCCTTTGTCAATCACATTTTACCTTATTTTCCGTCAATTTTAGATAGTTTTGTCTAAAATATCGGCTTTTATAATCAAAAGCCTTACTTCTTATGTAGTTTTTATTTTAAGCAATCAAATTTCATTTTTTTAACATGAGACGAATATAAAGAACACATATTATATTATTAAAATATTTATGTAAAATATACTTATTTTTCCAAAACAAAAAGAGCCTGTTCATAAGCTCTAATTTCTTTGATTACTTAATAATACTATCCTTTATTTGACAATTCTTAATTGTCTATTTTCTCTAACATATTATTTAACTTTTTTAGACTTAAAAGTAACTCTTCCTCTTTTAATTTACTAATAGCGGCATACTTCTTTTCTTTATTAGCATTGTAAACAGCAGGATGGCTAATTGGCTTAGGATCCATTGTTTCAATCAAATTATTAACATCAATGGCACGAACTAATAAACCATTAATTTTTTCTTCATTTTTATATTTTAAAACGGGAATACTTTGAGTATTAACTAATTCATCATAACTAATTATAGCTTTAGTTTCTTCCTCATTTTCAAATTTTGTTAAATCAGTTCTGACAACAGCCGTATTTTCTTGAAGCTTAGTAGTCAAAGCTTCTAAAGAAATATCACTATCATCAACACAAGCAGTATTAATATTAATTGCTTCTTGTTTCTTATCTTTAAATTTTAAAACATAGGCAAACATTACTAGCAACATCATCAGTAAAATATTTGCCCCCATGAAAACAATATCATAAGTATTTAAAGAATTAAAATATTCTAATAAATTTCTTGCAATTACCATTACCATATTCATACTATCTATCACCTATTATAATAGTAGCATATTTAAATATTACTTGACAATAAAATTCATTAAAATTGGCAAAATATTCTAAAGTTTGACATTTTTTTGTTAAATTTAAGTAAAGAAAATGACAAGTAATACTTCTTATCACTTATCACTACAAACATTATTCATTGCTAAAGGAACACTATATGTTTTTATCTGGTTATCACTACGGGTTGCTTTTATTTCAACATGTAACTCATGATTTCGAAATTCCTTGCACTTATGAACATAATTATCAATATTAAAAGACACATTTTTTAATAATTCTTCTAACTTTTTAGGCTGTTCATCTTTTATTACTACTTGCGATATTTTGTTTTCGAGATCGCCATTTTTCTCATACAAAACGCATTCAATACTATTATACAAAGCATCATCGACCCCACCACAATAGTTTATGTTTGCAATATAGATAGCGCTCTTTATATCATTATAAGCAACCGATCCTGTTATCGTAAAATTACTACAATCACTACTAATGGTTTTAAACTCAAAGTCTTTACCTTTATTTTTTAAATATCCAAAGCTTACAGCAATTATTGTCAAAATGATTCCTAAAACTAGAATTATTAGCATTACTCTTTTCTTTTTGGTATTAAGAATCTTAGTCTTTGATTCATTATCTTGTTTTACCATTTTTTCGTTACTCGCAACATAATCGCCGTTTAAAAAAGAATTAATATCTATATTAAAATCATCGCATATCTGTTTAAGTAAACTAATATCTGGAATATTCTTACCATTTTCCCACTTAGAAACCGCTTGATAAGTTATATTATACTTAAGTGCTAAATCTTTTTGTGTCAAATGGTTATTTTTGCGTATTTGTTTTATTAATTGTCCGATTTTTTCTGTGTCCATAACTTCTCCTAAGTCATTATAGCATAATCTTAGTTTTAAAGAAAAGAAAAAGTACCATCAAAGATACTTATTCTAATTCTAATTTTTTTATTATTGCATGATAATTATTAAGCACATAAGGATAGAACGCTTCTTCTAATCTTATATTATTTTGAACTAAATAATCAGATACAACATCACCAATTAAATAACCTAAAATATTATTAATTATATTTTTAAGCTTTAAGTCAAGAATTTTTTGAATTTCGCTAATCTCAAGATTGGGCGGCAAACTTCCATTTTCTAAATAATATTCTTCGTATTTTTGCATTAACAATAAATTATTTAGTTTTTCTTGCATAGCTAGATAATGGTTATTCTGTCTAATTTTAACAACACTTTCATACTTTAAACCAATTAGTTTCATAAACTCTTTTTCCATACAAAAGCTAAAAGTCTCGGGTAAAAAAGAATAATAAGAATTACTATTAATGATATCTTTATGTAACTTAAAATCAACAAAATGAGCCAACTCATGAACTAACCGAAACAGGTCGCTATCATCATTCTTTATATTTATAAAAGTTTTATTAATATCTAAATAGGAAATAGTTTTTCCTTTAGGTTTCATGATAATATTTTTATTCATATTAGCCATAAGAATTGCATAGTATTTTAAATCATATATTTTATAAAAATTTAAAACAACTTTTAAATACTTAGATTTAGTCTTTAAATATTTCTGTTTAGAAACTGGCTTACTATAATGATTTTTTAATATTTCTATTTCTTCTTTTGAGCATAACTTCGTATAATTAGAATTATCTGCAACTAGTTTTCTAAATACTTCGACTTTTTCTAAAGAAATATTCATTAATTATCTCTAACCTTACAATTAAACTTAGTTTTAACGGTAGTCATTATCTCATTAAAGATAGCCATAACTTCATCTTCTTGTAAGGTACGATTATTAGACTGGAATGTTAATTTGAAGGCTACTGACTTTTCACTTTCTAACACATTTGGTCCTGTATAAACATCGAAGATACTAATATTAGTAAGTATTTCTTTGCCTGCCTTTTTAATTTCTGCCATTATCTCTTCAACAGGTAAATTCTTAGCAACTACGAAAGCCACATCTTTAACGATTTCTGGATAAATGGAAGCAGCAACATACTTAAGTGGTTTTATTTCTCGCATTAATTTATTTAAAGATATCTCGCAAACATAAATCTCTTCTTTACATAAACTTGGGTGAACTTCACCTATTACGCCTAAGAATGTATCGTCTAAATAAATTTTAGCACTTCTTTTAGGATGCATACTAGCCACTTCGCCTTTAACAAAATGATATCTGTCGGCAAAGCCTAAATAATTAAGTAAGTTTTCCAAAATTCCTTTAATCAAATAAAAATCACACTTTACATTAACTTTAGTGGCTTCATTTAGAATATAATTACCTTTCATTAAAATAGCAATCTTACTTTCTTCTTCAAAATTAACATCATAAGTCTTACTAATTTCATAAAGAAACATATCATTTACCTTACGAGCCTTATTATAATTGTAGACATTTAGCATACTAGGAATTAAAGAGGTACGCAAAACTGACTTATCAATACTCATTGGATTAGGTAAATTTAAATGGGTTTTGCCTTCATAATTAAAGGTACTAGCCATACTAGGTGAGGTTAAAGTATAAGTTCTTGTTTCGGTAAGACCTAAGGTACGAAGACGACTAGCAATAATTTTACGATACTTAACATCACCTTTGTACTCACCTTGTTTTATTTCTACCTTTGGTAAAGTACAAGCCAAATTTTCATAACCATAAAGACGAACAATTTCCTCAGCAATATCATTAACATTAGGATCGATATCTAATCTTCTACTAGGTATAGTTACTGTAAAATTATTATTATTAAATTCATAAGGAAATTCTAATCTATCTAGTTCATGTTCAATGTCCTTTGGTTTGATATCAATTCCTAAGAGTTTACTAATATCATCTTCTTTAAAAGTAACAACTTTAGGAGTCTTATCTAATTTATCATAAACAACAGTTCCATTTAAAATAGTAGCATCGGCATATTTTTCTAATAAATAGCAGGCTCTATCTAAAGCATAATTAGTATATTCATAAGATAAACCTTTACCATAACGAATAGAAGCTTCACTTCTTAAATTTAAACGATTAGCAGTATTACGAATGCTAATATTATCAAAAATAGCCGCTTCAATAAAGATATTCTTTGTACTCTCAGTTACCTCAGTATTTAAGCCCCCCATAACGCCAGCAAGACAAATAGATTTCTTCCCATCGGTTATAACGATATCACTAGTTTTTAAAGTTCGCTCGTTATTATCTAAAGTAACTAATTTTTCTTCTTCCCAAGCGTTTCTAACAACGATTTTTTCTCCTAAAGTATCTTTATCAAAAAAATGTAGTGGTTGACCGAATTCTAACATGACATAGTTAGAAATATCAACGACATTGTTAATTGGACGCATTCCGGCATCAAGTAATCTTTTCTTAATAAAGTCTGGACTTTCTTTAATAGTTAAATTAGTTGCCATACGCCCAGTGTAATATGGACACTTAGGTGTATCTACTTCTACAAAGATTTGCTTATTTACATCATCATTACTAGTCTTATAAGTCATATCTGGTAAAGTAACTTTGCGATTTAAAATTGCCGCAATCTCATATGCAAAACCAATATGATAATAGCAGTCATTATTACGGTGTTTATGAATGTCCAATTCATATAAAGTAGTTTCTAAACCTAAAGCAGGTATTGCTGGAGCGCCATTTTTTAAGTTACTTGGTGCAACAAAGATTCCTTTGGCATAGTTTTCTTTTGTATTTTCTTCTAAGCCTACTTCGCATAAAGCACAAATCATACCGTTAGAAGTAACTCCGCGTAATTGGGTATTTTTAATAACTCCACTCGGTAGTTTAGCACCGTCTAAAGCTACAATTACTTTAATACCTGCCTTAATATTGGAAGCCCCACATACTATCTGAACATTTTTCTCTTTTCCCACATCAACTTGGCATATATGCATATGGTCAGAATTAGGATGTAGGGTGCAACTTACAACTTCACCAATTACTACATTTTCTATATTATTAGAAATAACTTTTTCAACATTAATACCAGCTTTGGTAATTTTTACCGCTAGTTCTTTTAAATCTTGGTCTTTAATATCAATATAATCACTAACCCACTCTAAACTAATCATTTTCTTTTTCCTTTCTATCAAATGTTTTAACTTCTCTTAAATCATTATTATAAAATACACGACAATCGTTAATATCATATTTAATCATAGCTAATCGTTCAGCCCCAAAACCAAAGGCAAAACCACTCCACTCGCTTGGGTCATACCCAGCCATTTTTAATACATTAGGATGAACTACTCCTGCTCCACAAACAGTAACCCAGCCTGTTTGTTTACAAACATTGCAACCTGTACCATGACAATTGCAACAAGTAATATCAACTTCCACTGATGGCTCGGTAAATGGATAATAACTTGGATGAAAGCGGGTTTTGGTATCAATTCCATATAATTTCTTAGCTGCTAAATCAATTGTTCCCTTTAAATCACTTAAAGAAATATTTTTATCAACTAGTAAACCCTCAATTTGGGTAAACTGATGAGAATGCGTTGCATCATCATCATCACGACGATAAGTCTTCCCCGGGCAAATTACTCGAATTGGTTTTTTGCCTTCGCCTTTTAACATTGTTCTTACTTGTACAGGTGAAGTCTGACTTCTTAAGAGCAATTCTTCACCTTTAACATAGAAAGTATCTTGAGCATCTCTTGCCGGATGCCCCTTTGGTAAATTTAACATTTCAAAGTTATACTTATCAAGCTCAATTTCGGGTCCATCAACAATATCATAACCCATACTCATAAATATTTCTTCTACATCAAGAATTAACTTTTCTAAAATACAAGGCGACCCCACAGGGATTTTAGTGGCTGGTAAACTAATGTCAATATCTTCGCTTTCTAATTTTTTATTTAATATTTCTTGTTTTATTTCTACTTCTTTATCACTAATTAACTTAGTAGCTTCTTGTTTTAAAGTATTTACTAAACTACCATAAGTTTTTCTTTCTTCAATATCCATACTACCTAAATTAGCAAGTAAACTAGATATTTCTCCCTTTTTAGATAAATACTTATTTTTTAATTCTGCTAAAGCATTAAGATCTTTAATATTTTGCAAATTTAAAGCAATAGTTTCTTTAATATTTTTTAACTTTTCTTGCATATTTTTATTCCCTTCTTTTAAAGTTTTAACTAAAAAAATTCTTACCTCCCTAAAGGACGCAAGAATCGTGGTACCACCTTAATTTATACTCTTTTTTGATAACGCAAATATTTGCGGGATTACTCCAGTTCTTAAGGTGAATTCATAAACCCTACTTTTATAATTCCTTCCAGCTATTAGAATTACTCTCTTAAAAAGTTTTTTGGTTTACTACTACTTCTTAATCAAAACTTTTTTCAATTACTAGCTTAGTATACCATAACATTTTTATTTTGAAACAATTATTTGTGTTTTAGACTAACATTTTTTATATTTTAAGACTATTTTCTAACTTTTTTATCTAAAAAAAGTCATCTTTTTAATTTTTAATATTAAATATTATTTGTGTTTAATGCTAATTTTCTAGTTATATTTTGATGATTACTAACATAATCTTTAACTCATTTAAACCTAGATTACTTTTTTTAATTTCTTTCTTCTTTTTTAATGTTTTTCTAAGTTTTTTATCAATAATGGCAATGATGTAATCTTTATTTTACTACGACAATAACTTTTATAAAGGAAAATAAAAAGACCATTAATTTTTTGTTTTAATAGTCTTAGCATTTTAATTATTTATTTTTAGGTTTAATTACTTCTAAACCACCCATGTAAGGTTGTAATACCTTTGGTACTTTGATGCTGCCATCAGCCTGATAATTATTTTCAACAACAGCAATAAGACCTCTTGGGGTAGCAACACAAGTGTTGTTTAATGTATGTAAGTAGTATGTACCATTATCACCTTTAACACGAATGCCTAAACGCCTTGCTTGGGCATCTCCTAAATTAGAGCATGAACCAACTTCAAAGTATTTCTTTTGTCTAGGACTCCAAGCCTCAACATCACATGACTTAACCTTTAAATCGGCTAAATCACCAGAACAACATTCTAGTTGACGAACGGGTACATCCATGTTTCTAAATATTTCAACAGTGTATTTCCACATTTGATTATAATAATCCATTGATTCTTCTGGTTCACATAAAACAATCATTTCTTGTTTTTCAAATTGATGAACACGATATAATCCTCTTTCTTCTAAACCATGAGAACCACCTTCTTTACGGAAACATGGTGAATAAGAAGTTAAACGAATTGGTAAATCACTCTTTTTAATAATTTGATCTTTAAAACGACCAATCATTGAATGCTCTGAGGTTCCAATCAAGTATAAATCTTCCCCTTCAATTTTATACATCATGGCTTCCATTTCTGGAAATGACATAACCCCAGTTACAACATCAGAATGAATCATGAATGGTGGAATACAGAAAGTAAATCCTTTGTTAACCATATAATCTCTGGCATAAGCAAGCATTGCTTCGTGAAGTCTTGCTATATCCCCAATTAAATAGTAAAAACCCTCACCGCTAGTTCTTCCAGCAGAAACCTTATCCATACCATTTAAATTTTCGATAATATCAGCATGATAAGGAATCTCATAATCAGGAACTTTAGGTTCTCCGAATCTTTCTACTTCCACATTAAATGAATCATCTTTTCCAATAGGAACTGATGCGTCCATAATATTAGGAATAACTAACATGCGTTTACGGATCTCACTACTTAACTTTACTTGCTCTTCTTCTAATGCAGCAATTTCTGTATCCATTTCTTTAATTTGTTCTTTAATTTTGTTTGCTTCTTCTTGTTTTTTATCACGCATTAAAAGACCAATTTGTCCACTTAATTTGTTTTTTTCAGCTTTCAAACCATCTTTTTTAGTTTGGGTTTCTCTTACTTTAATATCAAAATCATAAACTTCATCAACTAAAGGTAACTTTTCATCTTGAAATTTCTTTTTAATATTTTCTTTTACTAATTCTCTATTTTCTCTAATTAATTTAATATCTATCATATATAAATCCTTCCTAATCGTAATAAAATTATTATATTACTTTTAAACGCTATAGGCAAGAAAGTTTGGACTTTTTTACCATTCTTTTCTAATGTTTTAATATTCTTGCGCCCATTTTAGTCTGGGTTTTTAATGAAATATCATGAGATAAATCACTCATTTCTATCTCTTCTAAATCTAAAACCGCCATTATCATATCCGTATTAAATTTTATATCATCAATGAGGCCCTTTTGCATAGCGTAAAAAAGGGCTTCTTCACCACTAAAAACACTTAATAGTTCTTGATAAATTGGACTATCTAAAAAGTTAAGAATACTAACTCTTGTCTCTTCACTTAGAACCTCTTTTTCCGTATTACCAATAACTCTTACAGGATATCTTTCAGGACAAAGAATTCTTCTTTGAATCTTATAATAAAGATCACTATGAAAATTGTGATAACCCCTTATGTCAATAGGATTCATTAAGTTATTGTTACATAAACTTCTTAAAAACTGATAATCAGTTGGTTTTAATCGTAAAATAGCCCTTAAGACTTGTCTCTTCTCATATTTTTCAAAATAAGCAAATATATTTTTAGGAGCCGATTTAAAATTTTCATTTGTTCTTTTTAAATTTTTCCCGTTATTTTGGGACCTTTTTTCACATCTTTGACTATTTAAAAAAACTAAATTTGCGCGGCTAGGTATTTTTTCTTTTAAAGCATTAATAAAAAGTTTAATCTCATTTTCTCTTAGTTGTACATTATTAACGACTAAATACTCTTCGCCATATACTAATTTCAATATTTTTAACTCTGTTTCAGTTAAACCCGCCATTACTATTTTAAATTGTTCATCACTTAAATTTAAATAGCATTCTCGCAACGGTTTATCAAATTCTAAAAAATCTTTTGTTTCTTGCATAACATCACCAATGGCATTTTATTTTATACCATAAGTAATATAAAGGCAATTATATTTTCGCTTTAAATAAGCATTTTTCTTAATTATTTCATAAAAAAGTAAATTTATGCCCCCTAATATTAAGGTATTTACTAATGTTGGACTAAAAAACAGGCTAAAATCCCGACTTACCAAACATATTTCTACGAGAATCGTGCTAAAGCTTATCGCCTCTACTAAGTAACGAATATTATTAAATAAGCTTACTTTTCTTCTTAAAATCAAAGCTATTTCATTAAGAAAAACAACATATAAAAACATATTAATTAAAAGAAGAACTAAAGTCAAAATATCTACCGGTCTCATTTCGCAAAAAAAGCTAAAAAATATTGCAAAGCCCAACATAATCACAGCTAAAATTTTAAAGCTATACCCCCAGTTTTTTAAGTAAGTTTTAAAAAGACCTCTTTCTTGAAAAAACAAATCATAGTTTTTATTTTCCCTAACAATCTGATAAGCACTACCAAGATAAACAATAACCCCTGACAAAATTCCTTTACTAAGATAACTAAAATTATTTAAAGTCTTTAAAACATCGCTAAGACTGCCAAAAATTGACTTATCAACTTGCCAAAAATAGCCTCCACTTCTTGAAGTTATACCACTTAAAATATCATATGCACTTAAAAAATAAACGATAATTATTAAAACACAGCAGTTAATCAAGCGTTTATTTTTCTTAAAATATTTCATATAAGCTTCCTTTCTCGATTTTTAGAGTTTTATCAGCAAAATAGTTAAACTCTTCCTTATTTCGCCCAGTTAAAATAATTAAATACCCAGCACTTTTTAAATGGAAAAATAAATCTTTTACCCTATCTATATCACTAGGTGGTAAATCTTTAAAAACATCTTCAATCAAAATAATTTTATTATTCGTGATTAATGTACAAAGTATCCCTAACTTTTTTAGAACTTCTTTAGGGCATTTATTCAATTTATTACATTCACTAAGTAAATCAAGTCTTAACAATAAATCATTAAGTTTAGTCTTATCCAACTTTTTGGAATTTATATCTTCTATAGTCTCTAATATATTAAAATCTTCTAAAAATTGCATATCATTAAGAAAAAAGCTAATATTTTCTTTATGGTCTACAATTTTTTTGCCAGTCGTCTCTTTTATTAATCCGCATAAAACTCGTACAAAAACATTAACGCTAGTATCGCCAATTAGTCCGTAAATATTACCAGATGTAAAGCGATAACTTATAGTGGTTAAATAATTAATACCTTTTTCCGTTAACCCTAAATTTTCTAATATCACAACTACCACCAGACCTTAAATTAATTATAATATGAATTAAACTTCTTGCCAATAAAAATTGCCATTACTTTTTAGTTAGCATTTTATTTTAAATAAGCTTAAACTAAATGCAAATCTTTAAGCATACAAAATTTCAAGTTTAAAAAAAGGACAACAATTAATCTCGTTTTGACAATTAATTATTACCCTTTTATAGTAAAAAGACTTACTTTTTTAAGGAACTTTCGTATTTTTCTAGAGCTTTTTTTAAACCAAGCCAAGGAAGCATGGCACAATGTTTACGATTTTGTTGTTTATATATCTCATTATAGGCTAATGCTTCACTTAAATTTTCATCCGTAGTCCCATCCTCAATCATGGTCTCATAAGCAGCACATAGTTTTAAGACTTCACTAATTTTTTTATTTTCTAATAGTTTTATCATTACTGATGTAGCTGATGTTGAAATAGCACAGGCTTCCCCATCAAAATAAATTTTTTTGATAGTATCATCTTCAATTTTTAAATATATATCAATGTTATCTATACAAGACTCATTATTAGAATTTACTTTTATAAAGGTCTCTTTATCACTTGGTACTTCTTTATTATAGGGATACATATAATTATCCATTATTATTTCTCTTCTTAATTCATTATCCATTTATATCATCTCTTTTAATATTCTATTTTTATCACTTAATAATTCCACTAAACGATCAATTTCTTCTTTCGTATTATAAAAATACAAACTAACACGACAAGTATTTTTAACCCCCACGGCATCTTTTAAAATTTTAGCACAATGATTACCAGCCCGAACACAAATATTATATTTATCTAAATAAACAGCTACATCTTGGGAGAAAATGCCTTCAACATTAAACGCTACAATTCCCGTATCTGATTCTAAATTAATTATGTCAATATGTTTGATATCCACTAATTTACTTACTAAATAATGGCGTAATTCTCTTTCATGCTCTAAAATGTTATCCATACCAATTTGCTGTAAATAATCGATTGCTGCGCCAAGACCAATAACACCTGCAATATTAGGGGTTCCAGCTTCTAGTCTGGTTGGTAAACTCTTTAGATAAACATCATTAACATCATCAAAGGACTCATTCATGCCCCCACCTAAATTAATAGGTTCCATTGCTTCTAAAAGTTCTTCTTTCCCATACAAAACGCCTACTCCTGTAGGACCGCATAGTTTATGGGCTGAAAAAGCTAGAAAGTCGCAATCTAAATCTTGAACATCAATCTTCATATGAGGAACACTTTGCGCACCATCGACTACAACAAAAATACCGCGGTCATGAGCTATCTTAGTTATTTCTTTAATTGGTCGCAAATCACCAATAACATTAGTAACTTGAGCAAGAGCAATGACTTTTGTTTTGGGAGTGATACTTTTTAAGACATTTTGAACGGTAACATAATAATTGCTATCTAAAGGGATATAATTTACTTTTAAATTTAATTCTTTAGCTAAACGAAACCAAGGTAGGACATTAGACGCATGTTCAGATTTAGTAATCAAGATTTCATCATCAGGCTCCAATAAATTAGAAAAAAAACCAGTAGCAATATAGTTTAAAGACTCGGTAGCTCCACTCGTAAAAATAACTTCTTTTCTACTTTTAGCATTAATAAAATTTTGCACCTTGTTACGAGCCAGTTCATATTCAGTATCAACTTTTAAAGAAGTCTTATAATCTCCTCTATGGGCATTAGCCGTATAATCAGTATAATACTCCTCTATTTTTTTAACCACGGTCATAGGCTTTAAAGTAGTCGCCCCATTATCCAAATAAGTTATATTATTAAAAAGGAAAGGAAAATCCTCTCTGTGCATATAAGCACCTCCTAATCTAATTATTTTCTTTTAAATTACTCTTTAAAAAACCATCAACAATTAACTTAGTTGCTTCTTTATTATTTATTCCTTTACTATTTAGATAAAACAAATAATCTTTAGGAACCGTACTAATAGTTGTATTATGAATAGCATTGACACCATCACTTCGCACTAAAAGATTAGGTACTATCATGTTTTCGGCATCATTTAAAGTAATAATTCTTAAATTTTCTAAAACTTCGTTATTTTTAGTCTTTTCATCGACTTTAGAAGTAGCAATATTTTTAATTACCCCTTCATTATCTGTAACACCATGAAAGTTAATTCTCGAAACATTACCATCTCCTGCTACATTGGCATTTAATGTAATATTACTTTCGCCATTAGTTTTTAGACTATAATTAAATTCCACAAAGGAATCATTTGTTAATTCGATATCTAAATTAAATTTTCTAATATCTTCATTATAGCGATTGTAAAGTAAATGGCTACTTTTTTCCATAAGTATTTTTAAGTTTAAATCATTGTTATTACCATAGTCATTTATATAAACATTACCACTTATTATCAAAGTTAAATCACTTGTTTTAATATCTAAATCGCATAAGGAATCATTAATATTTACAATGCTGTCTTTCACTAATAATTTATTCATATTTTTAAAAACTCCTTACATCATTTGTCCTAAATCTAGATTAAAACCATTTTCTTCGATTCTTTTTGCCGTATTTATATCACCAGTAAAGTTAATATGTTTATCTTTAATAATATGAACATAATCGGGTTTAATAATATCTAAAATATTACTATGATGAGTTATTATTAGAATGCTTACTTTTTCTTCTTTTTCATGATAATACTCCATTATGGAATTAGCACAAACTTTTAGGGCATCAACATCAAGACCACTATCAAGTTCATCTAAAATGATAAGACTGGGTTCTAACATCCAAAGATGCATAAGCTCATTTTTCTTTCTTTCACCGCCACTCATACCATCATTAATACTACGATGAATAAATGAGGCCGGAATATCTAGTCTTTTACAAACTTCTTGAATTTTTTTATTAAACTTATATAAATCAACCGAATGCCCTTCTCTATTAGCTAGTGCCATTCTAAGCATATCAGCATTACTTACGCCTTCGATAGCTAAAGGGCTTTGATTAATTAACATTATTCCTTTTTGAGCTCTGGTAGTAGTATCCATATCTTTCATATCTATATCATTATATATAATCTTTCCTTTAGTAATCTCATATTTGCTATCACCCATTATGGCTTTACAAATACTTGATTTACCAATGCCATTAGGTCCCATAATAGCATGAATTTCCCCGTCTTTTATTTCTAAATTAAAATCATTTAAAAGTTCTTTATCTTCAACTTTTAGACTTAAATTTTCTATTTTTAGCATAACACACCTCTTAAATTTCTTCTTGTTTCTTATTTCACAGATTATTTTACCATAAAAAACAATAAAAAAGCAGATATTTCTTACTAATTATTGCTAAAAAATATCTGTTGTTTTTTAAATGGCATATTTTAATTATTTGCCACTGTTTCACTATTACCTTTTTTTCTTAAGTTCAGTAAAATTGTAATTTCTTCCTCATAGTGTTCAACTTCATTATTATGAATTTTTTCTTCAACTGCCTTTATTTCTTCCGATGTTAAAGCTTCTCTTCCTAAATTAGATACAAATGTATAAGCATCTAATCTTTTTTCTAAAACATCTGAAATAATTTCCTTGTCAGCAGCTTCTTTAAATACTTTAAAAACACCTTCCCCACTGTTGCTAAAACCAAGATTTGGTATTTTTATTTTATTATCGCAAGTTCCAACAACACAATTATAAGCAACACATGAAGGTAATCGTCTCACCATAAAACCGGTTTTAGACATTTTTATTAATCTTTCTTTTCTTATCTCCTTATAAACAACTTGAATTGTTTTTTTATATTCTTCGCGATACTTACTTTCTAAAATTTTATTTAGAGCCACAATATAATCTGCAAGATATCCTGCCTCTTTTTCTTTGCATTCTAAATAAAGAGCTAAATTCCTTATCATTTTATTTAAAATACGACTATAACAGTTCTCAAAATCAAACATATTATTAACCATGTTAATCGCAGCCGAAGACAAGTCAGTATTAAAACATAATTCATTTATAATATTATCAAATGGTTTCATCGAAATACCCCTGTTTGCTAGCAATTGTTGCTTACCTACCAATTTAAGGCAAGCCATGGTGAAGGGTTCTCCAAATGATATAAATATTTTTGGCGAAGAGTTTTCCCTAAAAATTTTTTCTAAAAATGCTGTTAAAATATCATTTCTTATCTGTTCTATTTTGTCATCGTCAAGACCAGCCTTATTCATAAGATTATTAATCCTTGTCTCAATTAACTCATCAATTAAACTTTCAAGTTCAGAATTTGCTTGTACTTTACGATATATTAAAAGATTTTCTTTTGAATTAAGCTCTTTTTTGCTAAATTCATGTAGGGCCTCTATTCTTATAGCCTCAAAAATTTCTTTTAATAACATTTCTATTTTATTTTGTTCATCTACAGAAATTAATATTTCTTTCTTATTTTCGTCCTGCATATTTAACCTCCGCAAAAACATAGCTACTATCCTATCACAGGTAAAAATATTAAGCAACATATATAATTTTCTTTCAAAAAGATTTTAAAAGAAACCTTATTAAAAAAACATCCCTAATAACCACTTCAAATTAAATGCACATATATGATAATGAAAATTTATATAATAAGTTATACTATATTATATAGAATATAAAAATCAAAAAAGCATTAATTTATATAAAATATTGAACTTTAAGTTATTGAAATAGAATATAAATCTAAGCATTTTCTAATTTCAAAATTAAAGGCAAAACTTTTCTAAACTTGACAATTAAATTAGAAAATCTAATAAAAAGAACTACAAAACAAGTCCAAACTATAGTATAATTGTCTTGGTGATGCAAGTGAATTACCCAGGTTTAAAAAAGGAATATACAAAAATCAAGCAAAGTTATGCTAATCGCGGGATGGACTTAGAAAATCTTTTAAACGAAACTAATCAATATTACTTAGAAAAAGATATAGCTGTTATTTATAAAAAGCCTACTCCTATTGGCATTAATAAAGTTCGGTATGAAAATAACAAACAAGTAATTAAAGAGGCTTACTTTAAAACGCAGTCAACTCTTGATTATAACGGTATTTATAAAGGCTATTATGTTGATTTCGATGCAAAAGAAACAACTAGTAAAACAGCATTTCCACTTTCTAACATTCACGAGCATCAATTAGAACACATCAAGAAAATTGATAAACATGGAGGAATAGCTTTTTTAATTATTAAGATGAATAGTGCTTATTACACACTAGGGGCTAAAAAAATTATAGCATTTTTAGAAAGTAACGACCGGAAATCAATTCCATTTGCTTACATTGAAAAATACGGTCTCAAAATAAAAGAAGGTTTTATTCCCCCACTCGATTACATTAAAACTGTGGATATATTAATAAAGGAGATGGATTATGAAAAAAATAAATAATTCCCAAAGAAATTTACAAAGAAATGTAAATAATATCAAGACAAAAATTAACTCACAAAAAAAATATCATCAAAAAAGAGAAAAACAAAGTAGATATATTATCTTAAGTTTAATCATGTTAGTTTTAATTGCTATCATGATTTTAGGCCTTTTTGGTATCATTTATATAATTACTTCGGCCCCTGAATTTGATACTGATAAACTATATAACACTAGTTCTTCTATACTTTATAATAAAAATGGTGAAGAATACGGTCGTCTAGGGGCGGAAAATCGTCAACTTGTAACTTATGATGAAATACCTCAAGTCTTAGTAGATGCCATCGTTGCCACTGAGGACTCTAGATACTTCCAACATAACGGCTTCGATATTGCTCGTTTTGCTAAAGCTTCTCTCGGTCAATTAAAAGGTAACTCTGGGGCTGGTGGAGCCTCTACTATTACCATGCAAGTTGTTGGTATGGCTTATACTGACCGTAAAGAATCACACGGAATAGCTGGTATCATTCGTAAATTTACAGATATTTACTTAGCAATCTTTAAACTTGAAAAGAAATATACCAAAGAAGAAATTATAGAATTTTATGTTAATACTCCATGGTTGGGTGCTAACAATACTTATGGTATCGAACAAGCCTCACAAAGATATTTTGGTAAAAGCGTTCGCGATATTTCCTTACCAGAAGCTGCAATATTAGCAGGAATATTTAATGCCCCTGATGCTTTTAATCCGTTTACTAATGTTGAAAAATGTACGACAAGACGCGATACGGTCTTAAATTTAATGTACCGTCATGGTTATATTACCGAAGAACAATTAAACGACGCTAAAAGCATTCCCGTTGAATCTTTAACTAATTTAAATGTCGATGACGGTTTAAACAAATATCAATGGTTTATCGATACAGTCCAAGCCGAAGTTAAAGAAATTACTGGTAAAAATCCCGCTACGGTACCAATGAAAATTTATACAACTTTAGATCCTGCAATCCAGGATGAATTAAATACAGCGGGTAATACTAATACCTATAATAAATGGAAAAATGATGACGAACAAGTTGCTATGAGTGTTATCAATGTAAATGACGGGTCTATCAGTGGTATTTATGGTGGGCGTAATCAAAAAGGCGTTCAAGAATTTAACCGTGCTACTTCTGAATCTTACCAACCAGGTTCTTCAGCAAAACCTATCTTTGATTACGGCCCTGCTATTGAATATAACAATGCTTCTCCTGGAACTTATTATTTTGATGAAGCAATGTCTTACTCAAACGGTCAGTCTATTAAAAACTGGGATGGAAGTTATATGGGGCAACTTACGATGCGTGTTGCTCTTGCTAGATCAAGAAATATTCCCGCTCTTCAAGCATTCCAATCTGTAGATAAAGAGAAAATTGCTAATTTTGTTCATAGTATGGGTATCAATTATGGCAAAGATTTATACGAATCATATTCAATTGGTTCTTTCGATACCGTTTCTGCTGTCGGATTATCAGCAGCTTATGCTACATTTGCTCGCGGCGGCTACTACATTGAACCATATACATTTACAAAAATAGAATTTATTGATACCGATGATGTCTATGAAAATAAACCTAAGAAAGAAAAGGTCATGAGTGATTCAACTGCCTACATGATAAATAGCATATTAACAACAGCTAAATCTTCTTACAGCGTTGGTGGTTCTTTCAGAGTAAGCGGTACTGACCTTGCTGCAAAAACTGGTACTTCTACTTATCCAAACAATGCCATTGCGGCGGCTGGTATTAAAGTAACTCCTTCAAGAGATAACTGGACTTTAGTATATTCTCCTGATTATTCTATTGCAGTATGGTATGGCTATGATAAATTAAGTAAGACCACTTATACAACTATGGGTAATGCTAACCGAGTAAAAAATAATATAATGAATAATATCGGTAAAAGGATATTTAAGAAAAATTCGCGTTTTGAAAAACCAAGTAGTATTATTGAAGTTGAAGTTGAAAAAGAAACTGTGCCTTTACAATTACCAAGTGCTTATACGCCAGCTAATATGCGTATGACCGAAATCTTCAAAAAAGGCACTGAACCAACTGAAACATCATTTAGATATCAACAATTAGAGAATCCAACTAACGGCAAAGCAACCACAAATGGTTCAACTGTTTACCTATCATGGAATCCAATTAATACCCCTGATGCTATAAACAATGATTACTTACAAAAATACTTCAATGAGAATTATAAATACTCACCTTCTAAATATTATCAAAATCGTTTATCTTATAATAATCAATATATTGGTGAATTAAGATATTCTGTTTATCTTCAAGCTGGTGATAGCCTCCAATTCCTTGGCGAAACCAAAGATTCAAATTACACTTACCAAGGTGCAGGTGGTACTAACTACACATTTATCGTTAAAGCTAACTATTCAATATTTAAAGATAATGCTTCTACTGGTCTTAAGATTATTGCTGGAACTGGTGGTTCTTCTGCAAATGGTATATCTTTAAAAATTTCCAGCAAAGACGAATGTCGCAGTCGTATAACAAATAATTCTTATTATAACGATAATACAACTATTACTGCTACTGATATTAATGGTAATAACATTACTGAAGATATAAAAATATTAGACTCTACCATTCTTAATGTAGAAACTAATGAAACAGTAAAACGCATTAATTTATCACTAAATGGTAAGTATAAAATAACTTACAATGTAAGTTATAATGGTAAAACTTATAGTATTTCCCGTACATTTACTATAGCTGATAGTTGTAATACAACAAATGATTAAGAGTTCGTAAAGAGCTCTTTTTTTAGTTTATTAATTATTAGCTATTTTTTTAAAAACATAAAAAAACTATTTAGCAAATTTTCTAATAAATCACTAAATAGTTTTTTATTAATTTCTGGTTTTATTTTATATCTTTTTCCATTAATTTGTTTACTTATTTTTTTTAGCAGCCTTTATTTCTTTTAATTTTTCATGAACAATCTTAGAATTTTCAGCTGTATAGCCAATTAACATTTCTTCATTTTTCTTAGTTATAGTATTAAAAACTTCTTCATATACTTCCATATATTTCTTAGTTAAAGCTGGCACTACCGCAATTCTATAAGTCTTGCCATTATTAGCAACACCAACAATTGAATTAGTCGATTTTATTCCGTTAACTCGTTGTTCAATTTTATATAGCCATAAAAAATCAGTATAGGGAATAACTTGAAAAGTATTATCCATCAAAATTACATAATTCGGTGTCAAATATAAATGAATATTATTATAATAAAATGCCTCTTTATCTAGGGTTTCTGCATCAATTTTAGCTTTTTCTTCAACTGATAATTTCTTAATATTTTTTGTAAAACGCTTATTACAAATTAAACCCGTGAATATGAATACAAAGCCTATCATGCCAAAAATAAAAGCCAAGAAATTTTGCCAAAATGCAATATCAACCTCAGAAGAAGTCATATCTAAATAAACACTGCCAAAATAATTATCAAAATCAGCCATCGTAATTTCTTCATCAGGCCATAATTCATTAACAGTTTCAATAGCTAGCTTCTTAACATCAGTTGGTATTAGAGTCGAAACGCCAACCAACTTTTCTGTTTTACCATCAGTATATAAAGATTCATCTTTGAGGCGTTCATAATCTTCATTACTCATATAAGCAATATACATATATTTTTTATCTCTAATTAAATAATATTTGTCAGTAGCACTTTCATAACTAGCAAATAGATAAGGAAAAATATCCGAATCAACATAGGCTAAAACATCTTCTTTATTATTCTGATTAACAATAACATCATGAAAACTAGCCATGTTTTTCTTAGCAT
The DNA here is from genome assembly GCA_934096535.1 of uncultured Bacilli bacterium. GTDB lineage: Bacteria > Bacillota_I > Bacilli_A > RF39 > UBA660 > CAG-605. Next base: position 19,565 of record CAKOMC010000003.1, read on the forward strand.
CTCTCGAGACAAATATTCCCCACATAATACACACTAAACATAATCCTAATAATATTAGACCAATAAACACATTCTTTAAATGTCTACTTTTTTCCTCTTTAATAATGGGATTTGTAAAACCATTCATAAACTTCAAACTCTCCTTCATTTAAGCTTATTCTAACAAAAATAATTTTAATAAGCAATATCATTATTTTTTTCTACTATTATCCATATTTACTATACACTTTTAAGCTAAAACATTTCCCATCTAGCCAATAAAAAAGATACTAGCAAAAGCCAATATCATTTATTTAAATACTATTTAATCTATTTCTCTTTTTATCCAAGTTACTATAACTTCAACAATATAATCTATTTCGTTAGCAGATAACTCCCTATTTTTAGGGATATGATGTATTTTTTCTAAACAACCACGACAACAGCACCCGCAAGCATGCTGAGCAATAAAAACCGGATGAACTTGCCGCATTGGTGTTTGTTTACCATCATTTAACAGATTAGCAGGTGCTAGCCTTTTCTTAATTAAATCGTAAGCATCACTCTTTATTTTATTTAAACCCTTTTCTAAAACATAGCTCTTCATTTTGGAATTTAAATGAAATGAACTTCTAAATCTTGACTTAGCTAAGCTATCAAGTAATTTATTAATTTGTAATTCATTAATCACTATAGCCACTCTCCATATTTTTTAATATAAATTTTCTTAACAAGCAATACTAAAAGGAAATAAAGTAAAACAAGAGCAATTAAACATATATAAAAACTTACAGGTAAAATAACAAAATCAAAAGTTTCAATTTTACTTAAAACAATTGGCGCTAATATAGTTAAAACCATAGAGAAAATAATTAAAATATTTAACTTAGGTGAAGCATTAGATTCAGTAAAAGGAATTTTGGAAGTCCTAATATTAAAGATAATAGATAATTCCGTTACTAAACAAGTAACAAACCAAGCAGTTTGAAAATAGGAAGCCATATCAACGGTATTATATTTAAAAACAAATAAGAATAAAAGAAAAGCTAAAATATCAATTACACTACTTGTAAGTCCCATGATTATCATAAATCTAGAAATACTTTTGACATTCCATTTTTTAGGAGCTTCTAGAAACTCATTATCTACATTATCATCAGGAATACCCAATTGTGAAAAATCATAAATAAAATCTTGTAACAGCATTTGAATAGGGATTAAAGGTAAAAATGGTAAGAAAACACTAGCAAGCATTATACTGAAAACATCACCTAAATCACCGCTTAAAGCCATTTTCATATATTTAATAATATTGCCATAAACTTTGCGTCCTTCAATAATACCATCATAAATAACTTTAAGACTTTGTTGTAAAATAATAATATCACTAGATTCCTTGGCAATACTAGAAGCCGTATTTACTGAAATGCCAACATCAGCACTTGATAAAGACGGAGCGTCATTAACACCATCTCCCATGTAGCCAACAACATGACCACATTTCTTGTACAAACTAACAATTCTTTCTTTTTGAGTTGGATTCATTCTAGCAAACACATCAACAACATCCAATTTAGGTATCAATTCTTCATCAGATAACTTATCAATATCACTGCCAATCAAAATTTCATTGCCATTCAACCCTACTAAATTACATATATTTTTAGTTGCATAAGGATTATCACCCGTTAAAATTTTGGTTTTAACATTGATTTTTTGCAAGTTAACTAAAGTTTCTTTAACACCTTTTTTAGCAGGATCTAAGAAAGCAACAAAACCAATGAATATCATATCATCTTCAAAACTAGCATTAAATTTGCTGCCAGAATAAGAATTCTTAACTGCAAGGGCAATAACTTGCATACCTAAACTAGCCATCTCAAGTGCTCTTGCTTTTATATCTTCAATTTTTTCTTTACCAAGTTTTTCAGTATTCGCACCAACTTGCACCCAATTACAATGACTAATTATTTCTTCTAAAGCTCCTTTAGTTATCATTAAATAATCATTCTTATTTTTAACAACTACACTCTGTCTTTTTCTTGTATAATCAAACGGAATTTCATCGATTTTATCATATTTAACAATTTTCTTATCAATATCGTGTGATTTACCATAACTAATAATAGCTTTATCAACTAAATTTTTAATTCCTGTACTATACAAACTATTAAGATAAGCATATTTTAAAACATTTTGATTTTCTTTCCCGTTAGCGTCAATATACTGTTGCAAAACTATTCTATTTTCGGTTAAAGTTCCGGTTTTATCCGTACACAAAATATCGATTGACCCTAAATTTTGAATTGAAGAAATATTTTTGACTAAAGTTTTCTTTTCAGCCAAGCGTTTACTTCCTTTGGTCAAATTAACATTTACTATCATCGGTAACATACTTGGCGTAATTCCTACGGCCACCGATAATGCAAATAACAAAGCTTCATTAAAATTATGTTTAATAAGACCATCAACTACTATTACAAATAAACAAACAGCTATCATACATTTTATCAGTAACTTAGATATACTTTTAATGCCCTTATCAAAATTAGTATTATTTTTATTGAATTTAATTTTACTGCCAACTTTTCCTAAATAAGTAAAGGTTCCTGTCTTAACAACAACCCCGATGCCAAGACCACTGACGACACTGGAAGACATTAAAGCTATATTAGAAATATTAAACAAATCAGGCTTACCTTCGTGTTTTAAGGAGTTACTTTTTTCAATTAAAACACTTTCACCAGTATAAACAGATTGATTAATAAATAAGTCTTTAGCTTCCAGTAGTTTAATATCGGCGGGAATAATAGAACCGGCTGTCAGTTTTACGATATCACCTACAACAACATCCGTAATATTTATTTCTACTTCTTTATTATTTCTCAAAACTAAACATTTAGAAATTACACTACTTTTTAATTTTTGATTAAACTTATATATTGAATAATCCTGAGCAAACCTTACACCAGCACTTACTAAAGCAATAGCAAATATAATAATTGATCCTAAAGTATCACCTAAAAGAAAATTGATAATACTTAGGAAAATAAGAATTAAAACGAATTCATCTTTCAATGCAACCAGAAAAAAATATCCAGCGTTTCTTTTTTGTTCTTTGATTGTGACATTTTTACCATTTTCTTCTAATCTTTTTTTAGCTTCTTTAGTGGTTAAACCAGTAATATTAGTTTTTAGTCTGCTATATGTTGCATCATTATCTTCCAAAGCAATTTCCCGATATTCCTTCATCAAAAGTTCATTATTATTTTCTTTATTTAACTTCTTCATAATTCCACCTAAACCTTAATCTATTTTACTAGACTAAATCAATACTCTTCTCATTATTTTTTTACTTTTTAAGTATAACACATCTCCATTTTAGAAAATCATTTTTTAAGCATTTTTTAAAATTTTTTTCTTTTAATTACTTAAATTTATTAAAAATGGTTTCAACAATTTTTAAAATTTAAAAAAACTCTACATTGAGAGTTTTTTAACATCGTCATTATTTAAATCTAAACCATTTTCTAAAGTAGTTAGAGTCTCTTCGTGATTAATATTTTCAATTTCTACTTTAAATCTGGGAAAACCACCATCAGAATATGGATAAGCCTCAATTATAAACTCATAAGTTCTAAAAAAGGATAACACCTCTTTTACCTTAGCAAGATTTTCCTTATAATTATTAGGCAAAATTAAGGTACAGCTTGGTCTTTTAGATTTTTCACTAGTATTAATTAAAAGAATATTTTCTTCCATCGCACAAAAATAAAATAAAACTGGTAGATAAGTATCATAATCTAAAGACTGATATACTCTAACATTTGAATATGTTTCTTTTAAATACTTTGATATTATTTGTCCATGTAAATCAGAAGAATTAAGACGCCCTAAAGGCAATATTTCTCCCTTTGAATTTATAATTACCACTTTATTTTCGTTATACATTATCTTTTTAATGCCTCCAAATAGTCTAAACAAGAAGCTTCTTCTAAAGATTTCATAAAGACTTCATTTTGACAAATATGCTCAATTAATTCTTTATCAATATCTTTTAAACTATCTAATAATGGTCTGGTTGTAGCATTTTTAACTTTCTTTAAAATTTCTCGGTTATTTCTTTCACTTACTGCTCTTTCTTTAGGATAACCGCCGCCAATTGGTTCTCTAAATAACTCATTAAAAATATTTTCCAAGGTTATTTCACTACCCCAACCAAAGTTATAAGCATAGGCTAGACTAACAGCATTACCACCATTTATTTGACTAAATAGATAAGCACTAGTGGGATCTGTAATAAGACCACAATAAACATTTGGAAAACTATTTAAAGCAAGCATTGCCCCTTCGCCAGTACCACAACCGGTTACAACAAAATCAGCAGCCCCACTATTTAATAGAATAGCGGCCATTAATCCTTCTTCAACATAAGTAATTGGTTTATCATTTTCATCTTTCATTCCGATATTTATTACTTCATAATTGTATTTATCACATACACTTTTTAAAGCTTTATAAATCAAAGCATTTTTACTACTCTGTGAATTATCATTTATTAACGCTATTTTCATTTATATCTTTTTAATAAGTTAATTATTATACTAACTTATTTCTCCTTTCCAAAAAATAGTAACATAAATTTACTTATATTACTATCATAAACTAGCAAACTACTTCTTTTTTTAGTTATTATCCTTATAATTTTATTTAACTTTTTTGATTTTTTCCATAACAGCTAGGTTACAAAGACTTAGCATATCGGCAATACTTAAAATTATATAAACAATATTATTATCTTTTATTAAATTAAAACAACAGATAAGCATAATAAGGACATACATAACACCAATATACTTTACTCTATTATCATTTTTACTTTTATTAATCATATATGATGTAACAATAATACTAGCCAGTAATAAAACTATACCTAATAGTTTTAAAAAACTAAGAATAATTATTAGGAAAATACCAATAATACCATAAAGACATGCCTTTTTATTTTTAATCTTTTTACTTATTTTACTTAACTTTTTATAATCTAATAAACCTTTATGTGTATAATTAACTAGTAACATATAATTAATTATTACTAAAATCAAAATAGCTATTTCTAAAAAATTATCCAAACCTTTAATACTATTATCGTTCTTTTTTTCAGTATTTATAATTTTATTTAAAGCTTCTATATTACTTAATTTTGTAGTACTCTTAATTAAATCCTTATCAAATAAAACTCTTAATTTAATATCTTGATTTTCCAAAACATTTTTATATAAATAATTAATTTTATAGTTATTATTAATTATTTTTTTAACAGGGGCTCCTTCACTAAAAGCATAAGCTTTTTTATTATCGGGTAAATTAATAACTACTTTTAAATTTTTTATATTATCTTTATTATTTTTTATAAGATTAAAATAAATTTCTCCTATATCATTATGTTTAACAGCTAAATCTTTAATGATATATTTTAAATAGTAAGCATCATCTCCTTTTTTATAAAGCCTAATGTACTCTTTTCCTTCATCGCTTCTTAACAAATAAATTCCTGTATCGCCCAGGCTTCCAACATTAACTTTATTAAATTCTTTAACCCCTGTAATTTCAGCGGAATCTTTTTTTGTTTTAGCAACACTGCCAACGGTTAGAAACTCGACACTACTGCCGTTATTTAAGGCAGTATACTCCAAAGTTTTTAAAGCATTTTCATCGCTTACATAATTATCTTGATAATAAATATCTCGTTCAAAATAACCATTTTCTTCTTTTGTTTCAATATATTCTTCTACCAGTAAATCGCCATTACTATTTATAGTTGCATTTATATAATAGTTATCAATATCTTGAGCCTTTATTATTAAAGGACAACATAATATTAATAAAACCAATAACTTCTTCATTTAACACCTTTTATCCTTAACTTAAAATGAAGAGTCATAAACATTTTAATAAACTTTATCAAAATATCTATGACTTTTCTTATTTTTTGCCGTTTTTTGCTAATTTTTATATTTCTGATTTTTTACTTTAAATTAAATCATGGTTTTAGAAGCGACCGCCACCGCCGCCACCACCAAAGGAACCGCCACCTGATGAGAAGCCGCCGCCACCACCAGAACCACTTGACCAAGAGCCACTACTAGATGATGATTCACTGGCATATTTAGCACTCTGGGCACTAGCAACAGAATTTCTTACAGAAGAACTAATTAGTTCATTTATATAATAATTAGTAACCCAAGAGTCATAATAGTCAAGACCATCCATATTATATTCTTTAAAACGCATATCCATTACTTTAGATACTTCTTTAGCACAGCCAAACAAAGTTGCATAAACTAAATATTTTTCCCATAAAGCAATTTCAGGAATCTCTTTATCGGCAAACGAGCCGAAGTCTTTTAAAAACTTTTCTAATGCTTTCCATTTTTTATAAGCTAAAGCACCTTTATAAGTCTTTTTACTTGGAATTGCATACCAAACGCCAACACAAATTACAATTAAAAGTAAAAATAAATAACCAAAAGATGCAGATTTATACATCAAGTTTGCAATTAAAATATAGCCACTCATTAGCAAACTAACCAAAGCAATAACAATTAAATTGGTTATAATGATACTGCCTGATAAATTAGTCTTAAAACCTTTAATATATTTATATATACAATAACAAAGTAAAACAATAAAAGCAAGTACAAAGATTGGTGGAAAAAAGCATCCCATTAACACGAAAGCCAGTATCCAACCAGACTTACCAGACGACTTTTTATCTTTATTACTTTTACAAACATTATCATCGTAATACTCCATGCCAATGGCATCATCTAAAGCTGCCTTTTTATACGCATTATAATAATTAACAACTGAATTATAAGATGATCTAGCATTTTTCTTCATTTCTTTAGTCGTTATCTCTGTCTTATTACCAAAAATAACTTTTAATAATTTTCTATCTTTTTCATTTATCTGGATATCTTCATGTAAAGTTAGCCTATAATTTTTATCATCAATTTTTTCTTGGGTAATAACTTTTCTTCTAATTAAATCCATAATAGCTGCGGACATTGCTTTATCAGTTATGCTTCGATTAAATAAATAAGAAACATCTTCTGGCGTTGACTCATCAGGGATTTCCCTATAATATTCGTTATTAAATTCCACTTCAGGGTCTTTTTTAAACTTTTTATAAATTACTGTTCCTAAATAACCAACATATAGGATTAAAGCCCCCGCACCTGTCCAACGCAACATATTATTTTGTTTTTCTTTTTGTTCTAACTTAATATATAAGTTATCTAATATTTCTTGAAGACTTGCTCTTTTAGTTGCGTTATCTAAAACATTTATAGCTTGAAATGCTTCATCATAATTATCCATATTTAACTTATTTTCTAATGTATCTAAGGCCTTAGAAGCATATTCCTCTTCAATAACATCTAATTTTTCTTTATAGAGCGCTAATTCCTCTAAATAACTAGTTTTAACTTCACCATCCATCAAAATGTTAATAGCCTTAGAAGCGTTGCGATAATTATCTCTTGTAATATCATTTTTAAAAGCATTTAAATAATTTAAGGCAATTTGCTCATTTTTGGCTTCATTTTGGCGTCTTTGTTCATTTGCTTCTTCAGCTTTTTCTTCCTCATACACCAAAATCTTATCTAACGCATTAGTAGCATATTTTTTAGTACTGTTAAGGATAACACTAGGACTAAAAGTACTACGAACATCAATTGATTTATAAGCTTCTAAATCGCTGACTGTAAAAGTAACTTTTTCTAAACTTTTTATTTTTACTAAGCCATTTAAAGGTCCATGTGCCCAAGCTTTTAATTCCCCTGTATTACCAGGAATATTTAAAGTAATAACTAAGTTTTCAATATCTTCCCGAAAGGAATCACCAACAACATTCCAGCCTATTTCTCCAACATCATTAAAAAGAATAGCTATATCATTAATACGATATTTCAAATAAAAAGCCTTGTTTTTACTTGAGGGATTATAAATCATGATATCTTTACCGATTGCTGTAGTCTCATAATTATAAACACCATAATCACCTTTTAGGGCATCATCATCATAAGTAAAAGGATCAATTTTTAAATTACTAAAATCACCTTTAAAATAAGTATTTGCCCCACCTACTTCTAATATTTCTAATCCACTACCATTATGAGCAGTTGAGCCTCCATAACTAATAGCATTAATATTAAAAGGGGTTGCGCCCGAATTCTTATAATTTATTATTCTCTCGTAACCGCGATAACTACCACTCAAAGTAAAATATTCTTCGACTAAAAGCGAACCATTTTTCTCAATTGTAGCGTTAATATAGTAATTTTCTACTCCATCAGCAAAAACCACAATCGGTAACAATAAAACAAATCCTAATAAACTCCAAATTTTTTTCATAAAGCTCCTACTCTCTAACTCACTATAATTGTATCATATATTCTTAAAATTATGAATATCATAAAAAATACTCCTAATCATTTAAAACTAACAACACTATTTTTATCAGCTTTTTTAATTTTTTATTTCTCTTCTTTCATAATTTTCTCAAATACTGGTAATAATCCAATATTATTACTGCGGTGGACTGGTAACTGATAAACATCATGGCCGGGAAAATCATTACCTTCAATTAAACAAGGTTTATTTTTTCCTAAACAAACATCCCAAGCTACATAAGAAATCTCGGGCACTACCGAACTGGCATCCTCGCAAAGCTTTTCTACTTCGGCAATTTTGGAAATTACCGCCCCCTTTATTTTAGCCTTAGTCATCGGATGAATATCATAAACCTGGCCCCTTTTATCGATAGCTGGATAATTAATTTTACCCGTATCAATTTCTACCGGCACCACCATACCACCGTGATTAAAGTTATCAACTACATTACCATTATTACCAATTCGTAAGAAAATACAAACAACCTTGCCTTTTAAAGTAACAACTCTTAAAGTATTAACTGCATAAGGATAAATCTTATTTAATTCTTCATTTTGGGTTGCCACTTCTTCTACTAAAGTTTGACCTGAATTTAATAATCTTTGATACAAATCTTCTGGTAATTCTAAATCTAATTTTATCTTTTCAATATTTTTACCACAACTTAAAGCCAATGGTTTTACAATTATCTCTTTTTTACCTTTTAAAAACTTTTTAAAATCTTCTAAACTAGCCTCTTTTAAATATAACCAATCTCGGTTAAGATACTTATTAAACAACTTATTAAATAGTACTTTATTTTCAAAACATTCAATATAGTTCTTATCATTATATTTTTTTACAATACTATTATTTATCCCTCTTGTAATAACCGTTGCTCGCTCTTTATTATTCATATCATACATTTTAAAAAGCTTATAATCGGAATAACCAGCTTGATATTTAAAGCCACAATAAATTATATCATTAAAGATTAAAAACTTACTTTTTCCGGTTTCTTTATTAATTTCTTCTATCGCCTTAAACATCTGCTTATAATTCATCTTTCTTATTCTTTTTAATAAATAATTAATTTTACCCATATACAAATTCCTATCCTATAACTTTAGTATAGCACATATTAATATAGGAATTATTATAAATATAGAAAAAGAAGGAAAAAACTTAGTAGACAAATCTCATGTCTATCATTTTTCCCTCTTTTTAAAGCTTATCTTATTTTAAAAATTTCTTTTATGTAAAATTTTTCTATTTATCTCACTACGACTTTTATTTTCTTGTGCTTTATCATCTAAAAGTTTAAGTAATTCTTCAATATCAGCACTAACATCATCAAGAGCCTCATTAATCACTTTATCTCTTAGGCCGTGTCGTTGACTTAATAATAAGCCTTTTTCGGCTTCTTTTCTAGCCAATTCTAATAATATTTCTTGTTCTTCTTTTGTATGAAAAACTATTGCTTCTCCCATTTTTATCACCCAGTACATTTTATGTTTGTTATTTAATTTTTAAAATAATCTAAATCAATTAAGGGATAAATATCTATCCCTACTTCTTCATAAGGGTGATTATCTTTGATAAGGGCAATTAATCCTTTAACTTTATCAATATCGCAAACGACTTCAATTTTATCTTCAATAGAATGTTCTAAAACATTCTTACTACCCTTAAAAGGATTAGCTTTCTCATTAGGTCTAAATGTACAATTACATCTCGTAATATTCATACATTCACTATAATTACCTTGAATACCACAAGGATATTTACCGATGGCGCTTCTTAGAGCCTCAGTATATTCGGTTGGCACCATAACACATAATTTTACGGTTTTAACTTCTATTTGCATTTTTCATCTTCTTTTCTATTTTCTTACTTACACTATCTTTATCTAATTTTAATAATTTAATTATTTCTGCTCTTTTGCCTTGTTTAATAAATTCATCAGGAACAGTATAATTCTCATAAATATTGTTAAAATTATGTTCTAATAAATATTTAGCTATTTCGCTACCCAGTGAACCTATGCTTACAACTTCTTCATAAACAAATACAGGTTTATTTTGTTTAACAAGCATGGCTAGGACTTTTAGATCCATCGGTTTAATATAACGAGCATTTATAACTTGCAGATAAATATTTTTGGTTTTTAAATCTTCTTGAATTTCTAAAGCGGTATTTAAAAAATCACCATAACTAATTAAATAACCATCACAAGTTCTTTTTTCTAAATAGCTCATAATTTTCCATTCACCAATATTTTGCAATGTATACTTTGCCTCATCATATTTAACCTTATCTTTAGAATACCGAATGGCAACTAATCCTTTAGTTTGAAAGGCGGTATATAACATATCTCCGGCTTCTTTACTATCATGAGGAGCCATAATTATGATATTGGGAATATTATTTAAAATAGCAATATCGAAGATACCTTGGTGGGTTTCTCCATCTTCTCCTACAATTCCCGCGCGGTCAATACCTATTACCACATTACCTTGCATTCTAGCTAAATCTTGTTGAATTTCATCATAACCTCTTTGCAAAAAAGTTGAATATATGGACACAAAGGGCTTTTCTCCTTCTAAAGAAAAAGCATTAGCTAAAATCAGGGCATGTTCCTCCGCAATTCCCACATCTATAAAACGCTTAGGATACTTTTCTTTAAAACTATTTAACTTACTTCCATTAGCCATCGCGGGGGTTATAGCAATAATTTTCTTATCTTTTTTAGCAATATTAATTAAATGTTTGGCAATCGCATCACTCCAAGATATCCTATCATCTTTTGGCGCTAACATTTTTCCGGTTTCAATATCAAAGGGACCTACTCCATGCCAAAGACCAATCTTATCCTCCTGGGCATACTTATAGCCTTTACCTTTGGTTGTAATAACATGTAATAAAACTGGTTGAGTTTCGTTTTTAGCCATTTGTAAATACTTGTCTAATTCTTTAAAATCATGCCCATTGATTGGTCCATAATAATTAAGACCAAACTCTTCAAATAAATACCCTTCTTTCATATAAAGTTTTTTTAAAGACTCTTTTAGATGCTTCATTAGGCGATACAAATATTTCCCGACAACTGGTATCTTTTGTAAAACACTTTTAGTATCTTTCATGGTCTTATGGTATTTTTTAGTACTTCTAATTTTATCTAAAGTATTATGTAGTGCGCCAACATTTTTAGAAATACTCATTTCATTATCATTTAAAATAACAATTAATTTTGTTTTAGCATCACCTATATGATTTAAAGCTTCATAGCACAACCCATTACCAATGGAACCATCACCAATTATGGCTATAACATTATTATTTTCATGTTTCATATCTCTTGCTAAGGCAAAACCTAAAGCCGCCGATAAGCTGGTTGATGAATGTCCAGCTTCATAATTATCATAAATTGATTCACTGATTTTTTGAAAACCAGATAGGCCATTAAGTTTACGCAAAGTCTTAAAATCTTTAGCGCGCCCCGTCAAAATCTTATGGACATAAGCTTGATGTCCAACATCAAAGATAATCTTATCTTTAGGACAATCAAAATTCTTATGAATTGCTATAGTTAGTTCAACAATTCCTAAATTAGAAGATAAATGACCGCCCGTCTTTGCTACATTTTCTATTAAAAATTTTCTTATATCGGTACTTAATTCATTTAACTCTTGATAATCCAAGTCCTTTAAAAACTTCGGATTTTTAATATTTTCTAACTTCATTCTTTCACTTCCAAGTTGTAAATCTATAATACCAAAGAATGCTTCTTTGTTCTAGTCCTTTTCCTTATTTTACAGTAAATATTTTATTTTCATTTGAAGCAATTTTTTTTAAGCAGCAATTAACACCCCTTATTTGCTAATTATTTTCTTAGTTCAAACCCTTTATCTTAATTTTAAGTTTTAATTATTAAATACTAGGATAATCAAAAAGACTATTTAACAATCATTAAATCGTCATTAAAGATTTTTTAATAATTGTCAAATAGTTTTGCTTATCTTATAAACTATTATTTTTAGTACTTATAAACTATAATTAAAATATCTTACTTTAATTACCAACATATTGTTTATCAAATGTCTTTAAAATAAAATCAATTATTGTATTTAATTTATCAAAAACCCAAATACTACAAATATAGAATACAGTGTATAAAAGAATGGTATTAAAATTAATCTGACTCAAATAGAAGAAACTACTATGATAAACAATTACATACAAGAAAAGGGATAATAATATTGTATAAAGAATTGTTCTAAAAGTATTAAATGGTCTACAAATTCGAGATAGATTAATAAAGCCAGTTGTCCCGGTCATAATAACTATTAAAGTACTAGTTAGATCTGCATCAATATTAAATTGATTTCTAAATAACAAAATCATAATAACATTAAAAACGACCGTTAACGCTGGGGGAATACTTTTACTAACTACTTTTAACATGAAGTTTCCTTTAACGCGGTTATGATTAGGTTCAAGTGCTAAGAAAAATGAGGGAACGCTAATAGTACATGTGGTAATTAAACTCAACTGAATTGGCAAATAGAAATATTCACTATTAGTCAAGATACAAACACAAACTAAAATTGAAGTGAAGATGGTTTTAATGAGTAGTAAAGACGCTGATCTTTCAACATTATTAATTGTTCTTCTACCTTCGGCCACAACCTCAGGTAGAGAGGCAAAGTTAGAATCAAGTAATACTAATTGGCTTACATTTTTAGCGGCATCGGAACCGCTGGCCATTGCAATGGAACAATCTGCACATTTTAAAGCTAAAACATCGTTAACCCCATCACCAGTCATTGCTACGGTATGGCCTTGACTCTGCAAAGCCTTAATTAGCATTTTTTTCTGTTCTGGGGTAACCCGCCCAAAAACATCATACTTTTCGACTGCTTCAAAAACATTTTCTTCAGTAATTGTCCTTGCATCTACTCCGTTAACATCGTTTAAACCAGCTCTTCTAGCTATCGATGCTACTGTTTGAAAATTATCACCACTAATAATTTTTACTCGAACTCCTTGTTTTTTAAAATACTCTAAAGTCGCAGGAGCCGTTTGTCTAATCGTATCTTCAATGATAAGAAAGCCTAAAACTTGTTTTTCATTTTTACCCTCTTTAGCTAAAACTAAAGTCCGATAATCACTATATTTTTCAATAATTTCTTTATAATTTTTAACTTGCTCTTTTAAGACAAACTCTGGTGCTCCTAAATAAAAGGTTCCTTCGTCTTTAAAAGTAGCGGCACTATATTTACGACTTGAAGAAAATTCTACGACATCTATTACTTCCCAAGTCCCTTTGAAAGTATATTTATTTTGAATAGCTTTCATTGTATCATTTACATTTTTAAAAGCATAACATAAGTTGTTTATTACTCTTTCTGCATAGTCTTTCTTTACTCCTTTATCAGCAATAAATTCTTTCATACGCATTTCTCCCGAAGTAATCGTTCCGGTTTTATCTAAACAAATAACATCAACTCGAGCCAAGGTTTCAATGCAATATAATTGTTGAACTAAAACATTAAATTTAGCTAGTCTAGCTACACTTACAGCCATAACTGAACTGGTAAGTAAAAGTAGACCTTCAGGTATCATCCCAATTAAGGCGCCCACGGTATTAAAAATAGCGTTCGTTATATCATTAGTAACTTCCATTTGATTAATTAGGAGCAAAATTCCAACGGGAATAATAGCTATTGATAAAACTTTTAATAAGCCTTCAAAAGAACTCATAATAACCGAATTAGCTTTTTTATCATAATTAGCTTCTTTACTTATTTTAGAAATATAGTTATCAGCTCCAATATGCAAAACTTGGACCGTAGCAAAACCACTGACAATAAAGCTTCCTGATAAAAGAGTATCCCCTTTCTTTTTTATTATTGCTTTTGACTCACCAGTAATAAAAGCTTCATTAACTTCAACTGTTCCTTCCCGGATAATGCTATCAACGACAACCTGATTACCTAATTTATATTCTAAAATATCATCTAAAACGATCTCTTCAACACTAAGTTCTACCTCTTTTCCATCGCGAATACTCGCTACTTTTGAGGCAGATAACACCGATAACTTATCAATTATTTTTTTGGAAATAATTTCTTGGGCCGTACTAATGACACTATTGGCAATAATAACTCCCATAAACAGGCAGTTTTTAATGGCATCAAAGAATTTACCACCTATTATTCCCGCTACTAGGATAGCTCCTCCTAATAAGACATTAAGAAAATTAAAATAAGTACAAAAATTACTGATAATAATTTGTTTTATGGTCTTTGTTGGGGGAACATCTACATAGTTAACTAAATTTTCCTCTATCCTTTTTTGAACTTCTTCTGAAGATAATCCTGTTTTTAAATTAATTTTTTCTCTTTCTTCATTTTCCATAGGCACCACTTCTTTACTATCTTATAATATCAAAATTCAAAAAAACTTACCACCCTTAATTAGTAAAATTGGTAAGTTTTTCTTAAGCTTAAATTAACATTTTCTCTTTTTTAGTAACAGGCAAAAACCCTATTTAACATTGCCAATATAATAATTTTTTTTGCCTTTGCGGATTAAGAATATCTCTCCATCAATAGCCTTTTCTTTAGTAATTTTATATTCTAAATCAGTAATCTTTTGATTATTTAAGGATAAAGCATTACCGCTAATTAATTCTCTAGCTTCTCTTTTACTACTAAATACCTTAGCAGCAACCAAAACATCAACAATATTACCCTCTTCAAGACTAACTTGCGCAACGGTATTTAAATTGTTAACAATATCTTCTTTGGTTAAAGTATTGATTTTGTCTGTAAATAAGGCTTCACTTATTTTTAAAGCTTTTTCATATTCTTCTTTTCCTCGTAAATCGGTAATTATACATTTAGCCAAAGTTTTTTGGGCAATTCTTAATTCTTTCTTCTCATTATGCTTAAGCATAACGCTTTCAATTTCTTCTTTAGTTAAAAAGGTAAATACTTTTAAATACTCTTCTACTTTAGAATCATCAGTATTAATTAAATACTGATATAGGGCATAACTACTAGTCTTATTTTTATCTAACCATAAGGCATTACCTTCGCTTTTACCAAATTTTTTACCATTAGCATCTAAGATTAAAGGCATAGTAAAGCCATACGCTTCTTTACCTAATATTTTTCTTATTAAATCGATACCGGTGGTGATATTTCCCCATTGGTCGGAACCAGCAACTTGCATAGTACAATTCATTTTTTCATACATGTTTAGAAAATCATAACCCTGAATTAACATATAACTAAATTCGGCATAAGTTATACCAGTTTCTAAACGACGATTAATTATATCTTTATTTAACATATAATTAACATTAACATATTTACCAATATCTCTTAAAAAATCTAAAAATTCATAGCCTTTAAACCAGTCATAGTTATTAACTAATTTTACATTACCCCCAAAAATTTCATCAATTTGACTTTGAATCCCTTTAATATTATTATTTAAGGCTTCAATGCTAATTATTTCTCTTTCACTAGTTGGTCTTGGATCGCCAATTCTACCTGTGGCCCCCCCACATAAAAGAATAGGTTTGTGTCCCATTTTCATTAATCTCTTAGCTGTTACTAGTGAAGAATAGTGTCCTAAGTGTAAAGAATCAGCAGTAGGATCAGTTCCCCAGTAAAAAGTTATAGTTTCATTATTAATTTTATCTTTAATATCAGCGCCGGCTACATCTTTTACTAAGCCACGCCATTCTAATTCTTCCCAGTTTGTCATTTTTTCCATTACATTATTTCTCCTTTATCATCAAATTTAACATTTATTACTTTTCTACTTGCTAAGTAATCGCACATATGTACAAAGTATTGATATCTATCTTTGGGTACTTCTAAAATTTCATTACCATTATAATCGGTATTCCATTTTCCCATATGCGTCTTAACAACATGACTTATTAATTTAACCTCAGCATCGGTTAACTTCGTTTTTTCTTGCATATCTTCGGCATATTTAGCCGCCAAAATGGGGTGGTCA
Source organism: uncultured Bacilli bacterium (assembly GCA_934096535.1). Lineage (GTDB taxonomy): Bacteria > Bacillota_I > Bacilli_A > RF39 > UBA660 > CAG-605. The sequence goes on from CAKOMC010000003.1 coordinate 36,017, forward strand.
AAACGAGTATAGTTTTCTTCCGGATTACCCTTTTTCAAACCATCATGGATAAGTAAGCCAGTTATCATAATATCTTTTTCGTGCTGCGTAAACAATTTATCATAGGGAGTTATTTGGTATAATTCATAAGCCATTCTAACTGCCACTTTAGTATGTCTAACAAGACCACCCTCGCCACTTGCAAAATCAGGGTGATATTTTCCTGTCGATGAGGCTGGTATTTTATAAAAATATTCTGGTAGATTATCAAGTAATATCTTTGCACTTTCTCTAATTCGCATATCACTAATATAATTTAATTCTTCTGTAAACATGTAATACCTTCTTTCTCTTTTTTCACAAAAAAATAGCCATAATATAAGGACGAATTATCGCGGTACCACCTTATTTTATGACTAATCATACACTCTTTAATGATAACGGTTTTAACCGATTTAACTCTGGGTTTGTAAGGCCCTTCTTCGTCAACAAGTAAATTCTATCATACTTTTATTTTCTTGTAAATATACTATTAAATAAGTTACTAAAGAAATTTTTTATACCTTGTAAATTGAAATAAATCTTATATCCTAAAGCTCTAAGGATGGCATAAGCAACCGCTAAAATAACTAATAAGACAATAAATATTGTTCCAATAATATTGCTCTTTTTTTGATATCCTGTAACATTAACTAAATAATCAGTGTAGTTACCATTTTCAGCCGTAACTCTTATTTTAATCTGACTACCAGTTGTTAAATTAGCATTACCTTCAATAGTAATTGAAGCATTTGTATCTTCGGGTACACACTCAATTCCAACATCAGTTTCATTCTTCTTAATAGTAATATTATATTCGTTAATATTAGGATTAAAATTAATTGCGTGTCCACTTATAACTAAAGATTTTAACAAACTATTATCCCCAACATCGCCTTCTTTTCTGATGATGTAAATAGTATAAACATTAGTTACTGTATTATCACTACTTGTTACCGTAACGGTAAGTTCGTTAGCGCCGACTTCTAAAGATTCGCCACCTTTAATTTCGACTTTATCAGTTTCATTTTGGAGTTCAACTGTAGCAATAACATTTGTTACATCATTAGGAACGCTAACATTGTAATCAAAGACATTACTTTCAAAATCGATTCTACCTTCACTAAGTTTTAAAGAAGACAATAAGGCTTGGGATTTATTGGGAGTTGGTTCTGGATCTGGGGTTGGAGTTGGATCTGGTGTTGGTTCTGGTTCGATATTTGTTGCTTTCTTTCTTGTTACAATCAAACGATAAACACGAACTGAACCAGCCTCACTACGAACTTTAAGATAAACATTATTTTCTCCTTCGTTTAAGTGAACATTTCTTGGACCATAACTTCCTACGAAATTAGCTTTACTATTACTTAAAGTTGCCCCCACTGTTAAAATATCAACATCATTTTCAACTTCAACATTATATACATTAGTATTACTATTAAACTTTGGCGATAAAGTGCCACTTGATATGGTAATATCACCTAATGTGTTAACATTACTTTTATTTGATGTGCTACCACCTGTACTACTTGGTTTTGCCCTATTAACTTTAATGGTATAAGTTGATACCATTTCGGTCTTATTAACAAAACCTTTTACTTTTACTTGTACGGTATTTTCCCCATAATTTAAATAAACGGTTCTTGGTTCGTAACCATCAACAAATGATGCATCCTCGTCTAACAGTTTACCAAAAACGGTAATAATTGAAGTTGAAGAAGGCACATTAGCTTCATATTCAAATTTATCTCTAGCAAACTTTACACCGTTAGCAAAACTAATATCATATTTATCGGGGTCAAAATTCGATGTATAAGCCCCCGTTGATAAAGTTAAACTAGCTAAATAACTTGAAGCGTTAATGACATTATTAGTGGTATTTTTTACACAACGATAATTATAGGTGTTTTTACATAATCTTTTTTGTAAACCATAAGGAGTAAAGTCTAATGAATTTAAACGACAAGTAGTAGATATTGGTTCCGTTTGAATTGTATGTAAATAATATCCAGAAGCACAAGTAACTAAATCAACATTTTCAGTCAAATTACTATAAAGACCAGTCGATGACATAATACCGCACATATCAATTGTTCCGGCACCGGTGGCATTACTAACGCCTGTCATATTACAGCTACCACTTTCTTTTGTAAATGTATAACCGGTCGAGGTATTACCATTCGTATCAACAGCCCAAACGGTAAAGGTCCCATTTGGCATACTTAGATAAGCATTAGTACTACTTGAAACATATTTAATAGCATTACTAATTGATGTTCCCATCAAATAATAGGAAATATTAAAATCGCCTTTAGTTGCAGTTACATAAACTAAATCGTTATCTTTATTTTCAACCGAATCAATTGTTGGTCCCTTAGCAGCCTGTACACTGGCACACGCTAAAAACAATACCAAACCCCACATCATTTTTAATGTTTTTTTCATCTCACATACTCCCTTGCTCATAATTTAATGATACCATTTTCTCTATATCTATTCAAGAAAAAAAGACATCAATTGACATCTTAATTTTCTAATTTTTCTACAGTTTTCTTTAAGAGAACTACTGTATTACTTCTTAAATCTTCTAGAGCTTTATTAACTACCGGTTCTGATACTTCTTTCACCTTAGTTGCCAACTTATTTACTTCTTTTTTTAATTTATTGCCAGCAAGAATAGCATCACTTTTTAACTTAGCACTATCTAGTTCTTCTAAATATACTTTAATATTATTTAAAATACCTAAACAATCATTTCTTAATGATTCGCTATTCATATTTTTAATATAATCGCCTACTTCATTTAACTTTGCTGCTACTTTTTTACGCATAGTTACACCACGATAAGGCGCTAAAAGAAGTCCGGCTCCTACCCCTAAAGCAGCCCCAAAAATAAAACCTTTAGTTTGTTTCTTCATTCTTATTTTTCCTTTTCTTCTATTCTTTTTTTCTCTTTTTTCTTAAATATTTTTCCAATAATACTGCTAGCAGTTTCAACTACTCTATCAGTAATAGAAACAATTTTATCGGTTGTAATATCAATAATGGAAAACAAGCTATTTAAGCTACTTACTTTATTTTGAACATCTTCAACTACTCTATCAACTTTATCTAAAGTTTTAATAGCTTTAATCCCTATAATTATTCCTATTATCAAGATTATAATTAATAATACATACACAACAAGTGGTAAAAATACCTGCAAAAATTCTAAAAACATACTTACTTATCCTCTCTACTTTCGTACATCGAATCTATTAAATTAAATAAGTCTTTTTCTAAGGAGTCTTCTTCATCATTTTTATTTGACTTATCGGTTAACTCTTTTTTTTCTTCGGGTGCTTTTTCTCTTATGTCTTCTTCTATATCTTTTATATCAGCAATATCAATTCTAGTAGTCTTGCCTATTTCTTCATCCGCCTCTAACTCTTTAGAAATATCTTCCATTTTCATTTCATTTTTCCCTGAAAAATCTTTTAAAGGTTCATTTTCTTCAGTATCAATATTTTTTTCTAAAATGCCAAAGGCTTTTTTACGCACATTATCAACATCCATTATTTTAGGTAAGGTTCCTTCACTTGATGCTCTAGGCAAAATATCTTCTTTACGATAATTCTTATCTAAAACTCCATAAACTGGGGAAATTACTGGGGATGGCGTAAATTTTTTAACCGGTTCTTTACTAGCTACTGGTTTATTATAAATATTTTGGCGATACTCACCGCTATCTTTTGGAGTCTCGCTTAGTTTTACTTCTCTTGGCTTTACTTCTTCTTTTATTTCTTTACTGCTACTGGTATTACTAGTACCATATCTTAGTTCTTCATACCTACGATATCCAGCATTAAGATTTTCTCTTTCTTTTTTGGCTTCTAAGCGTCTTTTTTCTTCTTCTTTTTCTTTTTCTTCTCTAGCTTTTCTATCGCGTTCTAACAAACGATTTTTATTAATGGCTGCTATCCTATCAAATTCTTCTTCATCAAATGATTGAAATACACTTGGCTCTTTTTTTGGTTCTATTGTTTCTTTAGAGGGAGCACTACTTTGAGAATTAAATCGCACTTCTTCTTTTTTTACTTCTTCCCTTTTTGGTTGCTCTTCTTCTACCACTGTCTCATCATCATCTTCAAATAAGACATTTTTTAACTTATCAAAAAAACTCATATCTGTTGCACTCCTTCTAATTTACTAAGTCTGGGTCATTTGGTACATCTTTATCTTCATAAACATCTTCTTCGGATACTTTTAAGAAGTTTGACTCTTTTTTCTTAGTTTCGAAAATATTAAACTCAATTTCTTTCGCCGTTAAAACATTTTCTCCAACAATACTTTCTAAAATATTATTGTTATATTTAACACTACTTAAAACAACCATGGCATTAGTTATAGCACTCTTAATATTTTCATCATCTACTATCACTTCTATTTTAGCATAATTATACATAATTTCAAGTAAATACTTACCGTTCTTCCACTTATTTATTTCAATATAACCATACTTGTCTTCATAATTTATTTTCTTAGAATAAACGGCCTTAGTATCCTCATTATATCCTTCAATAACCCTATTATAATAACTTACAACATCAACATAAAAATAATATTTATAATTATCATCAGCCAAAGTCTCATTATAATCTAAAGTACTTAGGATATCCATATTCGTTGGTGTATAATACTTATAGCCAGTACGATAAGTATTTTCTATTTTATAATTACTAGCAACCACACTATTTATTAATTCATCATAATTTTTATCATTAATTTTACTACAACCACATAAAAGTAGAACTGTAGCAAGCATACATAAAACTCTTTTCATATCGTCTCCATAGTCTCATTATACCAAATTATCTAGCATTTTAAAAGTTTACTTTGTTGCTTTTAAATAATTAATCTTAACACCCTTATTTTTAAACTTTCTTTCGTACTCTGTCTCCTCATAAAATTTATCTGTACTCCATAAGTCTAAAGACATATCTTCTATCTTATAGCCATAATTCGTTAAGGAAATAATACTACTTTCAAAAAGATTAGTATTATCCGTTTTTTGGAAAATTACACATTTATTTTTAAAGATATCATCATAAATACGCAAGAAAATACTACTTGTTAAGCGTCTTTTACTATGACGCTGCTTTGGCCATGGATCAGAAAAATTTAAATAAATGGCACTAATTTCTTTATCAAAAATATTATTTAAGTTTAGGGCATCGCCATTTATAATTCTTAAATTAGGTAATCTTAAGTTTTCTAACTTATTTAAGGATCTAGCAACAATCGAAGTGTACTTTTCTAAACCAATAAAGTTAATATGAGGATTATTAATAGCTTTACTTATAATAAAATCGCCTTTACCCATACCTATTTCTAGGTGAATCTCATTACTATTACCAAAAAGTTCTTGAAAATGACCTTTATATTTTTCGGGATTTTCAATTATATATTTATTATCTTTAACTATTTCTTCTGCATTTTTAATATTTCTAATACGCATATTATCACTACTTTCTAAACTCTACATAAAATGTATTAGGAGGTTTTTATATGTTAAAATCAAGAAATTCTTTCTTTTCGGAATCCAATATGAATTCCATAAACTATGTTAATCCTAATCCTAGTAATATGAATTATATGATGCCAAATGTGCAAACGCAAAGTGCCTCAAATTCCTTTTATCAAGGACCTGCCGTAATGCCAGAAACTTACCCAAACTATCCAAATTATCCTACCCAAACTGGTACTAACCAGCAAATTAATGACTACGATAATCGTCTAGCTAAGCTGGAGCGCAGTATCAATCGTTTGGATGCTAGGATTACTAAATTAGAAAACAAAGCCCAAATGACTACTGATGAAATTACAAACAATCTTTATATGGTCTAAGTCATTTTAAAAAAAATTCTAAATTTTATTTTCTTATATCCTAATTTTTAATATTTTAAACTTAAGCCTCTCGTTTAAGTTTTTTTGTTATCTTACTTAATAGGTTTTTACCTAATACTTCATCAAGTAAACCCATTTTATAAGAAATACCCCCATAAATTACTACCCCAATTACAGCATAAAAAATAATAATTAGAATAGCTTTTAATCTACTCGTTGCTGCAAAAGGAATTATACTTTTTAAAACAAAGATAACGACAAACATTACTAAAGAAGGCACTAAAATTTTACCAATTGTTTTTAAGGACTCTTTATAGTTAATCTGTTTTTCTTCTTTTTTTATGGTCCTTAAATTAATAAACACCGATAACATATAACCAATAATGCTTGATACTAACGGACCAATATAGGCCGGAAGACCCACAAAGTTTAACAAATACATTAAGGGTATATCAAAGATAGCATTACTTAAAAGGCCACAAATGGTTGCTATATAAACTGTCTTATATTTATTTAAAGATTGCATAATACTTGAAGTTATCATATAAAAATTTAGGGTAACAGCAACAAATACGGAAATGCTTAAAATAGTAGCTCCTATCTTACTAGCCCCGTAAAATACTTGCCATACCTCACTAGATAATAAGGATAAGCCAATCGCCATTGGTAATGATACAAAGGCAATAATTTTAAAAGCAGCATTAATTTTGTTATTAACATCATCCCATTTTTTTAAGGTATAAGCATGAACGATAGAAGGAATAAGACTAATGGTCATTCCCATGGCAATACTGATAACTATCATATTAATTTTTCCCGCCCAAGTTGAAATAGATGAAGAAATAAATTCAATATCACTTGTGGCATACCCCATTAATTCTAGACCTCTTAAGACTAAAATCATATCAACAAAACTGTATAAAGAAGACACTGAATTAATTATAACATAAGGAATAGCATAGCTTGCTAACTTCTTTGTAATTTCTTTATTCGTTATTTTATCTTTTTTCTTCTGTGCAATAAGTCCTAGTTCTTTTTTATTTTTATTCATTTTATGTTTAACATAAAAGTAGCTTACAAGGCCACCCAAAAAAGCTCCACTTAAAGCAACCATAACCCCAACAACATAGCTTAAATGAAATACTTTAATAGCTAAGAAACTGCCCACAATAATAACTAAAATACGCACAACTTGCTCTAAAACATTACTAATACTAGAAATATTAATAACATTATGCCCTTGCAAATACCCCTTAGCCACACTTAAATAAGGAATAACTAGGATGGCTAAAGAGACAGTTCTAATAACAGCGGTTACGGCTTCTTTGGTATTACCTCCTGTTAAATCCCCTATAATAAAGGAAGCAATTGGATACGCAAAGAAAAACAGAATAATAAAGATAGCAACCGAAAGGAAACGCATAATTTTAATAGCTATCTCATAAGCTCTTTTTTTAGCATCATACATTTTTAAAGTATGAAATTCATTAGTAATTTTAGAAATAGCTATTGGTAAACCGACTGTTGAAATATCTAAAAAGATATTATAAATATTATACGCATAACTATATAAGGCTGCTCCGGTTGTTCCAACTATCGCATAAAAAGGAATTACATAAAGCATTCCCATTATTTTTACTAACACTATCGCTAAAGTTGCTATGAATGTTCCTTCTATAAATGAACTTTTCTTCAAAGTCGACCACTTCCTTAACATGTATAAACCACCATTGCTGAATAACAATAAATTTGTTCTTCTCCAAACATAGCAGTTGCAACTGAATACTTGATATCAATTATATCATAAGTCCCAGAATCAAGAAACATATTAATTTCACTTTCTAAATCTTTTTCATGTTCACAGTCAAATACTTTAACTTTCATCTTTTTCACCTAACTCTATGATACTTCTTATTTTCTATATATTTTGTCGGATTATAGTATTTTTAAAAAATAATGTTGATTTATGGTACTAATTTAAAATATTTTTTAAATTTTTTATTAATTCTTTAGGATTATATACTTCTTTTCTAAATTGAACACTTATTACTTTCTCATAATCATCTACTTCTAAAATGCAGTTGGTATCATAACTTAACATGCCTAGACATACTTCTTTCGTAAATATATTTAAATAAAATTGCCAATTATCTTTAATCATGGTACTGCTTATTAAAACATCATTTTCTTGCATATAATCATAAAGTTTTAAATAAGTTTCTTTATCAAGTTTTAAAAATATTTGATTAAAAGTAGCATTAAAGTTTTCTACATAACCTATTTGTAATTTATTTAGTGTTTCTATAAAATTATTATCATTTTCGCCATCTAAATATACAACCATATTATCTATATTTAATATCTCAAATATTTTAGAAACTTTATCTTTATCAATTTTATTATAATAAAATGATAATTTGGATATGTTTTTAACTTTTTTAGTTTTTTTAGATTCATCTTGACCTACATAAGTTAAAGTATCTCGATGTTTTTTATCTTTTTCAAAACTTGTATTACTTATATTTTCTTCTTGACATCTAATGTTTTCTAGCATTTCTTTTAAGTAATTCATAAAATCTTTATTATCTTGTCTTATTTTTTCTCTATCTTGTAAATATTCTTCGGTATACCAATATCCTTGCTTTAAATTATGCATTTCATACAAATCGATTATGAAGTCGATTTCTGATAAAAATTCTTCATCAAATCTTACTAGTCTTACCCCTGTGATTGATGAAGTATCAAAAAAACTATCAGGTGGCTGAGTAAAATTAAAATTACCAATATATTTCATATCATCATTAGTTTTATACTTTGGTAACCACATTTCCAAAATATAGTTATAAATATAGCCAAATTTATCTGGTGTTGCTGTATATTTAATCTCATAGAGTCTATTTGCAAGTTCAACTGGATCTTCATTGCCTAATTTTATAGTTTCTAAATTATCATAGTCATTTTGATTTTTCGGTAATACATCATTAGTCGTTATTTTGGAAATCATACCTTTAGATGTCCTTCTCAAGTTCCATGCTACGGGTATATCAATAACGGTAAACAAAATGAACCTTTCATTGTAATTTTTATATTTATCACTATTTATCTTATAAGCAAAAGTATCTCCTACTTGCCAATTTTTTATCCTAATCTTATCTTCATTTTTCTTCATTAAGTGTCCCTACTTTCTAAGTAAAGTATAACACGAAATTAGCATTATTTAATAAGTTTTACTCTTATACCTATTTAGTATAAAGAAAAAAATTAGAATAATTAAATCCTAACTTTTAATCAGTTCTATCGACTTACTAACTTTTATAACCTTACTTAATCTTTTTAAAACCGCTACTAACATTAAGATTATGACCAGTCCTACTTCTAAATAATTATTTATCGATAAAAGATTTAAATTATCTAATTTTAAATAATTACTTAGACTAGCAAAACTTCCAAATTTAAGGATACTATTAACTAAAATAATACTTAAAATATAAACAAAAAAATAAAATAATCCATAAAACTCTAATATTATTTTCATTATATTTTTAAGTTTATAACCAATTAATTTATATAAAGCTATGTCTTTTTTTATATCATATAACATATTTAAAGAAAAAACACTTATTAAAATTATAATCAATATCATAATAACACTAAATAAAATAAATAAGATATTTCTTATATAGATATAATTATCTATATTTGTTGTAAGAATAATACTTTTTGAAAAGCAACTACTATTTTGAGTGGCAAATGCTTCTAAATCTTCTCTTGTTTTAAATATAATATTATCTTCTTCTATCTTCTCAATTTTATCTTGATATAAACTTAGAGTTTTCTCTATATTACACTCATCATTAAAGTTAACCATTATAGTACGATATTCAGATTTTTTTAATTCTTTAGTAACTGATAATTTGTAACATTTATAAATATCTAAAAGCATTAGACTTAAAGAAAAAAGAATTAAAAAGATAAGGAAATACTTCCAAATATTTTTATTATACAAACTCTTTAAGTAAATCATCTTAGAACACCATCATCTAAGTAATAAACTTTATTGGCATATTCTTTAATTAGTTCGTTATGACTAACAACAATAACTATTTTATCTTGTTTACTTATTTCTTTTAAAAGTTTAAAGATAGTAAGCTCTGAAATCTTATCTAAATTACCGGTTGGTTCATCAGCAATTATTATTTTGGGATTATTAACAAGACTCCTAGCAACAGCAACTCTTTGGGCCTCACCTCCCGATAACTCTTTAGGCTTATGATTAAGACGATTTTCTAAGCCAACTAACTCTAAAAGTTTAATTGCCTTTTTTCTTCTTTCATCTTTAGTTATTTCTTTATTTATTAAACTAGGCAAGATAACATTTTCTAAAGCGGTTAAATTATTATTAAGATAAAATTTTTGAAAGACAAAGCCAATATTTTGACCAATTATTTCTTGAACTTTATCTTCTTTTAAATTAGTAACATCTCTATTATCAATATAAATATGGCCACTGGTAGGATTATCTAAAAGGCCTAAAATATGGACTAAAGTTGATTTACCAGAACCACTTCTTCCCATGATAGCATACATTTTACCTTCTTGAAATTCTACACTTACATTATTTAAAGCCACAATGTTTTCTTTTCCTAATTTATATTCTTTATAAATATTTTCTAATCTTATCATTCTTCTAGCTCCTTTAAAACTTTTCCTCTTTTACTTAAAAAACTTAAATATATATCTAATATTACTTTTAAGGCTATTAATAGTCCTACTAAAAAGATAAAACTAAAACAAAAATCTAATCTTATAGTAAATATTCTACTAACGGCTCCTTTATCTAAAATTAAAACAGCCACAGTTTTTAAAATTATACTTAGTAAAAGCATACCTAAAAAACTTATTACACTAAGAATAGTATATTGAAAGAAAAATATCTTACTTACTTCCTTATTCTTAAAACCAATTATTTTATATAAAGCAATAGTAGTCATATCATTTCTAATGGTTCTTGTTATAAAAATAAGCATAATAATTACAAAGCCAACAGTCAAAATAATAGTCATAATTTTAACAATTAAACACATATTATTTAAATATTCCCTATCATATTCATAAACTATTTTTGCATTATAACCTTTATCTTTTAATATATTTAAAACTTCATTTCTAACTTTATAATTATCAACTAAAACAATTAAATCCTCTTTATCTTCATATCCCATATACTGATAATATTTACTCTTAGTATCAGCACTTTCATAACTAAGTTTATTCATATTATTAAGTTTTTCAAAAGTATTTTGATTAGTATAACAAACATCATACCCCATTAAATTACTCTTTTGATTATAAAGACCAACTAATTTCAAAGAATAATCTTTTTCTTCTAAAGTATGATGGTTAAAATCATCAGTTAAGAGCATTTTTTCCGTATGAAATTTAAAATCTGTATCTAAATACTTTCTCATATCATAAAGTTCACTACTACTTTTATTATCATAATAGCCGGCATAAAAGTTATCTGAACATATCATTTCATCATCGTTTAATATTTTTCGTCCTTTTATTACTTCTACATTAATACTTGGATACAATCCATATAATGTAATTGTTCCCTTAATATCTTTATCATTAGTAATATCAAAACTTTCTTTCGTATCACTATTACTTAAAAATACATGGCTAATATGAGAAACATTTAAGTTTTCTATTTCTTCTTTAACTTTTTTAGTTTCGTTTATACTTGTCTCAACATTAATAAATCTCTCTGTTATATCATTATTTATGTAGTTATCAACAAAACTTATTAAGGTATTTCTTACTGTAAATAAAACATTAAATATTAAAAAAAACAAGCATAAAATAATAAACCATAAAACATTACTTTTAATACTTTTTAAATTATTTAAACTTAAAAATAATATATCTTTTAATTTCATAAACTCATACCTATCCTAACTAAATTCATTATAGAAAAAAATTATTATGATAGCAAGAAAAAATATAGACTTATCATAAATCTATATCTTACTTATTAAGAAACCCTATACGCATTAGATATGGTTCCATCACCTAGTTTTAAAGAGTTAGGTTTTAGATTAATAACTGGTTTAACACCTAACATTTCCCAAACAACGCGACCGCCACCTTCGGCTACACCTCCGCAATATCCTGCACAGCCGCTTGAACCAATTATTCTATTATGTGCCAAATTATTACTAGTCATAAAACTATCAGCTGTCATTGTCCAATAATTAATTCCTGAATATAAGAAAAATTTTTTGTTTTCTACATTGTATGCTCCACTTAATATAGTTTCCTCCATTGAAATTAATCCTATTGGATAATTTAGTTTTTTATTTCCAACTGCTGACGAAGAAATTGTATAATTATCTTCACTTGAACCATGTAAACTTGTTTTCAATGATGAGTTGGCTAAATAATACCAATAATACAATGTCTTATTATTTGAAAATCCAACATTACCTTCATTACTGCCTAAACTTCTATTTCCCAGAAATTCATTATCAGTCAAATATCGTTCATATTCAGTGGCGTTCAAAGTATTTTTGTACCATGTATCGAGATACTTTTTTATTTTTGAATCATTTATATTGGCATGGGTTTCTTCATATGTCGATGAACCTGCGGTTCCGTACATATAACCAACATAAGCATTATCATCACCTTTTTCATTAAAAGCACTCGTACCTATTATTCTGTCTTCATTTGCTTCCCCATTTTCATGTGCCGTTGTTCCATCATAGATCATCCTTATCGAACCATCGCCATTAATGCGAATTATACGCCAATAAAGGTTAGCAAAATAGACATAGTTATTCTGGACATTACCTCTAAAATAATAAGAAGTTCCATAATTATCTGGGGCCATACATAATAATGAGTTTTCTGATTCAGCACTAGTTACATTAACCGAGCCATCATCATTTACAGTTGGACATTTTCCAGTAGCATCAACTAAGGTTATAGTATCTGCTAACTTTATACCTTTTCTAAAATAAACATTACATTTTGATTTCTTAGTCATATTTTTAACTAATAATCCCCAGTCATTATAATTCCAATCACCAACTGCCTCATTATCACAGACTATTTTTTCAACAACATAACCAGCATCTTTACTAGGTATATTACTTGCATATTCTCCATCTACATAAGCTCCAATTAAACTAGAATCATCATTTTTTAAACTTATAAACCAAACATTACCTATCATCAAAATTATTAAACACAATAAAAAAGAACTTTTCTTTAACATACTCATTTTTAACCTTCTACCTAAAATCATTACACTATATTTTAATTTTTAAATTAAGTCCCACAAATTGTGTAACTTACTAAATGTACTACATTTTTATAAAATTCTTATAGAAGGAGAAACACCATGCAGGAATTTTGCCTACCAAATTTAGAAGATGAGAAATCAACTTTAAAAACTATTAGAATAAAATTATCTACCCTAAAGAAAATAGAGGAATTATCTAAAACCACTAATATTTCTGTTAATAGATTACTTAATGAATGTATAGAATATGCTCTTAAAAATTTAAAGAAAGAAGACTTAAATAAAAAGTAAGGCTTCTTTTTTTTAGCAAATAACAAAAAATACTTGCTTACGCAATGAAACCAGTGTAATATATCCTATATCTTATAAACATAATAAGTCTTAATAGTTTTTTCCTTATTATATATAGGCTTAAAAACACTAAAAAAGAACTACTCTTCTTGTTTATTTAAAACGAAAAGTAATCCTACATAAATACTAACATTTGGCATATTTAAAACATGACCAGTAACTAAGGATATCATAATACTTAAAATAAATGTAAATAAGTATACGCCTTTTAATTTAGTAGCTTTAATATTTTTAAAACATAAATAACCATATATTAGAATACCAATAATACCAATAGAAAAGAAAATATCAAAAATATCCATTTCTATTCCTTTAAAGGTATTAACATAGCTTTTACCTAGTCCCATTAATATACTAACTAAAGGACTATTTAAATATAAATTATTAACCTTATTTAGTATTTCTAATCGACCACTAAAGACTAATTTATCTAAACCATTTAAACTAAAGATATTACTTAAATTAAAACCATAATAGTTTATCGCCCTGATTATATTTTTAGTAACAGCCATTTTAGGTAATATTAATATAACTCCAATAACTAATAAAACTAAGAAAGTCCAAATAAGATATTTTTTCTTATTATCTAACTTTTTATAAACGGGGCGTAAATATTTAATAAGAAAATAAGTACTAACAATAATACTTCCTAAAATTAAAGTTTTAGTGCCTACTAAATAAATACATAAAAGCAGTTCGATAAAAGTTAGAGTAATTAAAAAGTAACTCTTTTTTCTAACTAAATATTCTATTACTAGAGGTAACATAATAACTAAGATATTACTTATCTCATTACCCCCATAAAACAAACCATAAAAGCCATTCTTACCTTCATAAAAATTATTAGCATAATTACCATATTTAAAAAGATAAGGAATTATAATTAAGTTTAAATAAATTAAATAAGTTATCATAATTATTTTTAGATTAAAATACTTCTTATCAATATCCGTTTTATTCATAAAAGCAATAATAACGGGTAGATAAAAAATCGTTAAAAGGGTATTTAAACTACTACTTAGACCATTGTTTAACCAAAATACCTGACAACCTAAATAAATTAGAAAATAAATAAGTAGAAACCATATATTCTTTCTTTTATCTTTATCAAGTAAAAGATATAAAATTATTAAAGCAAAAGTAATAGTTCTAAAAAGACTAGAAATACTAAGAAAATTAAAATTATATCTTATTTGTAAATAAGTTAAAGTATCCATTATGGGTTGTAAAATAACAAATACCATTAAAAAGATGGCAATAATTTTAGACAATTTCATAGTCATTTTATCATTAGACTTTACCCCTAAATTTCTTTTGTTTTTTTCCTTTTGAGGCTTATTAGTTTTCTTTATTTTGTTTTTCATCTAATAACTGCTCCCAAGTTTTAATTACTACTTCTTTAGTATATTTTTTAGCCGAGGTATAAGCATTTTTACCCATATTTTTTAATTTAGCATTATCATTTAATAGTTCAATAATTTTATCAGCCATTTCATATTCATTACGATTATTAATTAAATAACCATTATAACCAGCTTGAATTAACTCTCTGGCTCCTTCGGCTGAAGAAAATGCCACCACAGGCAAGCCATGGCTCATAGCCTCTAACATAACAAGTCCAAAGGATTCCGAATGACTTGTCATAATATAAAGACAAGAATTATCATATAACTTATCAATATCATCTTGGAATAAATAACCTGTCATCTTAACTTTACTAGCTAAATCATTTTTAACTATTGTCTCAAAAAGACTATTCTTTTCTTTACCATCACCAACTAAAGTTAAAGAAGTACCTTGGGTCTTTAAATTAACCAACTTATAAACTTTAATTAAATCAGCAAAACCTTTAACAGCTTCTAATCTACCAACAGCAATTAAATTTCTATTATCATACTTAGTGGTCGTCTTACTAACATCATCAATATAATTAGGAATATATCTAACTTGACACTTTAGATTATTCTTAAGAAATTCATTTCTATAAAATTCTTGCAGCTCTTTATTAACCAGCACAACATCATCTAAATACTTACAGGATTTAATAAATTCCTTAATTTCTTTTTTAGTATGATTATTATAATTATGTTCCCACCCAATGGCTCTAACACCATTGTTTTTATATTCCCCAAGAAGCTTATTAAAATACACTTTACTGCTAATAATTATATCACTATCACAAGCATCTATCGCATCAATAGTTTTTTTCTTTTTTAAATTTAAAACTTTTAAGGCATAACCAAAGTCTTTAATTAAACTAAATACTTTTAAATGTTTTAAATCATAGCGAATATCATCTCTGTTAGGCAAAACATTCGTTAGATAACGAACATTAACCCTTTCATCAATCTCAAAAGCAGGCTCATCATAAAGTTTATAAACAGATAATATTTCTACCTTATATTTATCAACTAAACTATTAGCTAAATTTGTAATACACCTTTCGGCCCCACCATATCCTAAATGTAAGGATAAAATTGTTACTTTTTGCATACCATCACCTATTTAAAATTATACTTGAAATTAAAGATAAGTAAAGAAAAAAATAGAACTCCTAAATCGGGTTCTATCTAAATCTTACTTAAAATTATTAAAAACATCTTGATTTTATTTACTTTAAATCTTTTACTTCAAAAAGAAGCATACCTAAAGAATTAATTAAAATTATAAAGAATAAAGACCCCAAGCCCATAATTTTATAATTAACTATCGTTTCATAATCATCTAAAAGCAAGCTTAACTGCATACTGGGAACCATTTCTAGCATTAACCTAATTTCTTTACTTTGTAACAATTTGGAATCCCAAAAGCTAGCCCAAGCTATCATTGAGCCAAACATTAAAAAGCCATAACTGATTAAATTTGCTAACAAAGAACCTGCTTTACTTCTAAATAACATAGACCCCAAAACAAATAAAGAAACAAACGCTAAGGTTGCTAAATAACCATCAAATAACAAATATCTAAAAATAACTTTATCTAAATCAATTGTTCCTTCATAATAATATAAACCATATCTAATTGCTAAATAATAAACAACAAAATATAAGGTTACCGCTAAAAAAGAAATTAATAAATTGGATAAATAAATATCTCTTCGCTTTTTACCAATTATTATCTTATTGCGAATTGTTCCTTCTTCATAATCACTCCCCAGAAAAAAGCTAATAAAGAAAATGATAAATAATATAACAGCAATTGGAACTCCTAAAAGAAGACTACTACCATCAATTCTTTCACATATTCCTTGAAAACAAGCATAATTTCTAACATTAATAAAACCATAGAGGGCTAAAATAACCAGACCAATATAAAATGTTTTATCCTTTAGAAAACGCTTTAAATCTGTTAAAAGTAAATTAAGCATTTTTATCACCTACTTTTCCTAAAAAATAATCTTCTAAAGACTCTTCCCTACTTGTAATATCTAAAACTTGACATTTAAGATTATCTAAATAAACAACCATTTTATTAATATTTAATTGACTACTAACTAGAAAAGTATTATCTTTTAAATGATACTTAATCTTTTCTTGTTTAAAATAATCTTGTAAAACTTTATTTTTATTAACTTTAATTAAAGTCTTCTTTTCTAGTTTTTGCATTAATTCTTTTTTACTAATTGCTTCAATTAAATGCCCTTTTTCAATAATGCCATAATCTGTAGCTATCTTGGATAACTCATCTAAATAATGGCTGGAAATTATAAAAGTGATTTTTAGTTCTCTATTTAATTTTAAAATAACATTTCTAATATCATTAATTCCAACGGGATCTAAGCCGTTAGTTGGTTCATCTAAAATTAATATTTTAGCATCATTTATTAAAGTCATAGCTATTCCTAAACGCTCACGCATACCTAAAGAATAGTTTTTTACTTTTTTACTATTATTTTCTAAATTAACTAGTTTTAAGAGTTCTAATATTTTATTTTTATCCTTGATACCACATAAAGTTGCTTGTAAAACCATATTCTCATAAGCCGTTTTCTCTAAATATAAAGAACAAGTTTCAACAATGGCTCCTAATCTTTTACGAACTTTATAAATTTCTTGGTTCTCATTATCAATCCCATAAATAGTAAAACTACCTTTACTAGGTAATTGTAGTCCACATAAAACTCTAATTAAAGTCGTTTTTCCTGCCCCGTTTCGACCAATAAGCCCATAAATACTTCCTTCAGGCACTTTTAAACTTAAACTATTTAAAGCTAAAACATGACCATATTTCTTATCTAAATTATTAACTTCAATAACATAATTTTCTTTCTTCATAACATCACTATCCTATAGTTAAATTATATAGTAAGTTTTATTTCTAGTAAAGAAATAATTAGTTTATAAAACATAATTAAAAACATTCTTTATAAAAGATACTTTTTAGAAAGTGGTGGGTGGGAAGAAACAATAATTATTGTAAACAAGAAAAAAAGCAGTATTTTAAATACCACTCTATAAATAAGAATCAATAATTCCCATAACTTTATCTTTACCCTCTTTAGTAACCGAAGAAAAATAGATTATATTATCCGTATCTTGTAAATCAAAGGCACTATTCAAAACTTTTTCAATTTTAGCTCGTTTAGACTGAGAGACTTTATCATATTTAGTCGCTACTATCGTTACTTCTTTATGATAATACTTTAAAAAATTATACATTAGGAGGTCATCTTCCATTGGTTTGTTACGATAATCAATAATCAAAAACACTCTTTTTAGAGAATCTCTATTCATTAAATATTCTTCAATCATCAAACCAAACTTGGCCTGTGTTTGCTTATCAACCGAAGCATAACCATATCCCGGAACATCAACTAAATAAAAAGATTCATTAACATTATAAAAATTTAAAGTCTGAGTCTTACCTGGTTTACTAGAAGTATGAGCAAAGTTTTTACGATTAATTAATGTATTAATAAAACTACTCTTTCCTACATTACTACGCCCAACAAGTAAAAATTCTGGCAATTTTTCTGTCGGATATTGTGATTCTCGAACCGCTAAACTTTTCAAAGTTACGGAATTAATTTTCATAAATAAACACCTCGTAGTTGTAATTATAATATATTTAATTAATTTTTGCAAATTCCACCAAATGAAAACTTTCTGGCTATTCATGAATATATTATTCCGTTCTTACATAAACAATTTTTAGTTATATTTAAAAAAGCTGTCTGTTTACAATAAAACTTTTAGCCATTTTAAAAGAAGGTTACCCTTCTTACATCATACCACATTTATTATCATAAACATTGCAACAAGTATCTTCTTCACAACAAGTATACATTGGTACATAAGTATGATGAATAATATGATGATTCATAATTTTAGTATTTACAGGAACAATATGTTTTACTTCGTGATGGATTTCACGATGACAACATCTTTCTTGGGGACATTCATAGACAGGTACCATATTGCAATCATTTAACCCCATATCCATACATTCGGTATTTATCGTATCCATCCCCATTTTATTGGTACTCATTTTATCCATTGGAACTGCTCCCATATCAAAACAACGGTTTCTTATCATAAAAAACAATCCTTTCTAATGTAGTGTATGATTATTTTTTTCTTCCTACTGGATAATTGTCCCATTTTTATTATAATCTTTATGCATTATAGAAATTATTGAATAAAAAAGAAGATGTTACTCTTCCTTAAAATGGCATTTTAAAGTTGCCACTAGCCATTTGTTTCATCATTTTTTGCATAGTTTCGAATTGTTTTAGTAAGCGATTTACTTCTTCAACAGTTCTTCCTGAACCTTCAGCAATACGGCGTTTTCTTGAAGCTTTTAATACTTCGGGATGTTTTCTTTCATATTTTGTCATGGATAAAACGATTGCCTCTACATGAGCCATGTCTTTAGGATCAATATTGATATTATTTAGACCAATCTGT
Organism: uncultured Bacilli bacterium; assembly: GCA_934096535.1. Taxonomy (GTDB): domain Bacteria; phylum Bacillota_I; class Bacilli_A; order RF39; family UBA660; genus CAG-605. The sequence goes on from CAKOMC010000003.1 coordinate 55,484, forward strand.
CTTGCTTGAGGAAGCAATTTTAAAAATTTATCTAAAGGCCCTAACTTCTTGATTTGTTTTAAATTTTTCAAGAAATCTTCTAAGTCATATTCTCCTTTTTTCATTTTAGCAGCTTGCTCTTCAACCTCATCAGCATCAATTACAGACTCTACTTTTTCCGCAATAGCCATAATATCGCCCATATCTAAGATACGCTCCGCCATTCGTTCAGGATCAAAAGTCATTAAGCCATCTAATTTTTCACTATCACCAATAAATTTAATTGGAACATGTGTTAAGTGTCTTACGGATAAAGCCACCCCGCCTTTAGTATTACCATCCATTTTCGTTAAGATACAACCTGTTAAATTTAATTTATTATTAAAACCATTAATAACATTAATTGCATCTTGACCCATCATGGCATCAATTACTAAGATTTCTTCATCTGGATGTGCTAAATCTTCAACATCTTTTAACTCTTCCATTAAAGTATCATCAATATGTAGTCGTCCCGCGGTATCGATAATAACATAGTCATTACCATTTTCTTTAGCAAATGTTAAAGCATCTTGAACAATTTCGGTAACTTTTTTGTTATCTTCACTAAATACTGGAATATTTAATTCTTTTCCAACTGTTTTTAACTGGTCAATGGCTGCTGGTCTATAGATATCGCAAGCTACAAGTAAAGGTTTTTTAGCTTCTTTTTTTCTTAAGTAGTTAGCAAGTTTACCACTGGTAGTTGTTTTACCACTACCTTGAAGACCAACAAGCATTAAAATTGTGGGATTACCTGTAACACATAGGGGCGCTACCTCTCCTCCTAAAAGTTCAACAACTTCATCTTTAACAATCTTAATAAATAGCTCATCAGGTTTTAGTGATTTATCTACTTCTTGACCTAAGGCTTTTTCTTTAACATTATTAATAAATTCTTTTACTACTGTATAGTTAACATCAGCTTCTAATAAAGCCATTCTGATTTCTCTTACAGCATCATTTATATTTTCTTCTGTAATACGACCCATGCCTTTGATATTTCTTATGGCATTTGTAAGTCTATCACCCATATATTCAAACATTTTCTTATCACCTAATTAATTGTATCAAATATCGAAAAAAATGTCTTTATTTTCTTCCTATTTCTCGCAAAAAAAATGACTATTTCTAGCCACTTTATGCTGTTTTTTAATTTTTTTTCTTAATTCGTTGTTTTTTTATTAATTTTGCTAATGTTATTCAATTATAATAGTAATAATTTTTTTATTTACTTGCAAGTTTATATGGATTATCCAAAGTCCCGTTGCCATTCACAACGACATTTTTATCTAGAGATATTACGGGTCTTAATCCTAAATTAGAAGTAGTTTTACTATCAGCAACCAATTTGCCTTCAGTAGTAACAGCAAAATTATCGACAACATTATAATTATAAACTACCTGACTACCACTAAGAGTGTAAAAACCAACACTATCTTCTTTATTGATTAAATAATAATTTTCAAAAGTTGTATTACTAGAAGAACCAGTATATCTCACTTCATCAACATTTATAAGACCAATTTTACTTTCTTCCATAGTACCACTACATTTTAAACTAGGAGCATTATCATTTAGAATTCTTTGATAAGAGTTAAAGAATTTACCGTCGATAGTTTCTAAGTAATAGGCATTTTCGTTACAAAATTTACTGGTTACAATATAATTATCTATATTACTTAAATTAGAACTATACCAACTATTTAATTTTTCTATGGCTGTACTTTTGCTTAAAATAACATTGTTACCATAATCTTTATTATCAATTTTACTACGGAAAGCACTAGTTATAACATTACTATTTGCTATTAGACGAATGGAACCATCACCATTTATTCTTAAAATACGAAACAAAATATTATTTAAAGAAACATAATTATTATTAACATTTCCTCTAAAAACATAAGATAGGCCCTCATCATCTTCAGTTACAAATAAGCCACTATCAGTAAAATTATTTAAATAATCACTTTCGGTCATTTTGCTTGCTTCATTCGTTTCTAAAATAAGTTCTTTAAAAGTTTTTTGCTCTTTTTTTCTAATTTCCTTATAAGTCATGATATTTGCGCTCATTCCATAGTTATCATCATCACCTAAATTAGTAATCACTATATCATAAGTAAGAGTTTCTTTAATGCCAATATCTTTCGTTTTCAAAATTTCCGTATCCATATTACCAAGATAATCTTGATAAACAATGGTACCATCTCTATCAACTAATTTGACTTCCATTTTATCATTATGTTTATTAATATCCATTAAAGATATACTTACAAAGGTGGCACTATTTGACACATTTGTTATTGTTAAATGCTTAACCATACTTTCTTTATTGCCTAAATAAGATGTTTCAAAATAATTACCATCTTTATAATTAATACTAAAAGTTTCATCAGCCAAAATTAAAGAAGAATCTGAGGCTTCTTCTTTAGAGTTATATACATAGGCATGGGAGACGCAAAAACCTGATAACATTATTATCAATGCCATAATAACAATACCGATTTTTGTGCTTATCCTCTTCATAACTTACCCCGACCATTTCCATAACAAAAGTATAACAATTTACTTAAAATAAATCAATTAAATTTCTAATTTCTTACAATTTTTTTAGCTTTTTGAGATAGTTAGCCTTCTGTTTTTCAATTAAAGTTATCTTAAAGACAATTTATGTTAAATAATTTCAAATATAAATTAAAAAGATAGATAATATTTGCTAAAATGAAGTTGTAAGATAAAAGTAGACACAAAAAAGATGTGTTTACTTTTTCTTTGGTATAATTTAGTAAAGGAGATGA
>CAKOMC010000004.1 GCA_934096535.1 uncultured Bacilli bacterium
TTAATTTATTTAGTAAGTCCATATTAAGCCTCACTTACAATTTTACCATCTTCAATTTTAATAATTCGATCGGCCATTTTCGCAATTTCTAAGTTATGGGTAATCATAATAATAGTTTGCTTTAATTCTTTGTTAGATTTCTTTAAAAGTGCTACAATTTCATCACTAGATTTAGAATCTAAGTTACCCGTTGGTTCATCGGCTAAAACAATGGTTGGTCTAGTTATAAGGGCTCTACCGATACTGGTTCTTTGTTGTTGACCACCACTTAATTCATTAGGAAGATGATATCTTCTTTTTTCTAAACCTAAATGGTTTAACATATTTTCTAGTTCCTCATTACTAACTTTACGATTATCAAGTGCTAAAGGCAAAGTAATATTTTCCTCAACATTTAAAATAGGTATTAAGTTATAAAACTGATAAATTAACCCTATTTGACGACGCCTAAAAATGGCTAGTTTATCATCATCTAAGGCAAATATATCTTTACCATCAATATAAACTTTACCTTTTGTCGGTCTATCTACGCCGCCGATTAAATGTAAAAGTGTGGATTTTCCCGAACCAGAGGCTCCTACAATAGCCACGAATTCGCCTTTTTTCACGCTAAATGAAACATTATCTAAGGCGACAACTTTGGTCTCTTTTTTACCATATATTTTGGTTAAATTTTCTACTCTTAAAATTTCCATAATAATCTCCTTTTCTTAAAGACATTATATGATATTTAAAGTTACAACTAAGTTACATTTTTAAATTTTTTTACTTAAACATCCTTAGGGCCTTGCCAATTGGTAAAGTAAAAAGTTATTCCATAACACCAGAATAACTTTTTTACTATACATGCTTAAATGATTATTTTGACAATCTATTTATTTTATTCCTCTGGTTTAGTATTTTCAACTAGTTTTTTTTAAACTGATTCCCTCATTCAATGCTGGCAAATAAGTAAGATTTAGTTCTCTTAATATATGAGTTGCTTTATCTAAAGTAGGGTTTATTTCCTACAATTTATCATTTTCAAAAATATAACCATCAACCTTCAATTATTTTATTATAAAAAACATCTGTCTGCATATTCATTATACTTTCTTTAAGATCCAATCTCACAATTTTTTTCAATACTACATCCTCTAGCCCCATATTCAAATAAAAAATCTCTTAATACATCTGCGTTTACCATATAAACATATCTATAATTTCTTCCTAAATTGTAACTTTCTCGTATTTCATAAAACTATTAGCAACAATATTTGCTATTAATAACCCTTATTTTTTACTTTCTATTTTTATTAAACATTATTTTTGTCAATTTTTTAATTCCTTTATCTTCTTTTTCCTGTTCTTTTTTTGCTACATCTTCAACAGTCAAATATGAATGTTCTTCACCATCTTCATCGACATAGGTTTTTAAAACATCTTCCCATCTTTCACCATTAGTGTAATCTCTATGAATTATTCTATCAATTTCTTCTGTAGATAATGTAAGACCTAATTTTTTATTAAATTCATTTATAAATCTTTTTGCTCTTTCATATCCTCTTTCAGGAACAGTATTTCTAGAATATAATAATTTAAGTGCAACTAATTGTAAAATTCTATGTCTTAATTCCATATCGCAATTATGATTATAAACACTTTCTTTTAGTTCAGTAAAATCTAATTGATCATTATACTTTTCATTAAAAATTGATAATAATTCATCTAAACTTATATTTTCTTCATTATCTATGTATTCTTCTAACTTATAGTCTTTTGATACTTCACCAGTCATACGATCAGCAGGAAGTAAAAAATATGATGCTTTACCAAACCATGGATTACATTCTTTTTCATTTTTTATGTTTATCCGCATAAATATTTGAGTTTTCCAACCAACTTCTTTGCCATTTTTATAAATTGGATGTTGTCCCCAACCTTTCGCTCTATATCCGCATTCCATTAAACATAATTGATTATGTGGCAATCTAAATAGTAATTGTCTAATATCCATTACATCAGAAATCCTTCTAATATCTTGGAAGTTCGTATTTCTAGCTCCTTCAAAATATTCCAATTCTCTTTCCGGATACTTTATTTCATACCAATTAACAATATTATCAATTAGTTCTTGTAATTCTTCTCCTTTTATAAAGCAATGATAACCACTCTTTATTGAAATTTTTAGCCAAGTTAAAAAATCTTTATTTTTTTCTATTTCATAATCTTTTGTGTCTTGTTTATAAAATCTTTCTGCTTGTGCAATAGTCATTACCAAACCTCTTTTCTCTAATTATTTATTGTAACATACTTTTTTTCTGCTTGAACCATTTAGTGTTACTATTCACAGATTTTTTGACTTATTTGTTTTATTTCGTCAACACTATATGGAATACCGTTAACCAACCTCTTTAACTCATCAAATCTTAATATGTTATTTCTGCAACAAGTTTCTAAGCAACTTAAGATTATTACGTAATCTTTCATTCGATTAATGTTCTTAAACGCAAATGATACTGCTAATTTTCTCTTTACTTGTCTTAAGCCTCTTTCCGAAGTATTATTAGTAAATGCAACAGTAAAGTCTTTAACAAACAATAAGTGATTATCCTTAAATTTTCTAAGTCTATCAATTAAGTTCCTTCCCTCGTTTTTAATCTTTACATAAGTTAGATCTACACCGTCATTTTCTTTGCAACCTATAGTAAGTATCTGGTCATATTGAGTATAAATATCATTAATCTTTTGCCCATCAACCCCATTAATTCCCTTATCAATCAATTTGTTTCTTTCCTTATTGGTTTTAATCAATAATTCGCGCATTTTCGGCGCCACTTATGTTCAGGAAATTCATAAATATTCTTTTTTAAGTATCTTTTTATATGCTCGTTGCATTCGGCATTTACGAAATCATATTTATCATCATAAAATTTTGCTAAATCTTTTACAGCTCGCTTTTGCAATTTCATTAAATAACCTTCACTTAAATTAACTTCTTTGTTGCTTATTCCAGATATAAATTAACACACTTTATTTAAAGCCTTATTGGATTCATTCATAGCTAAAAGACACATAGCATTAATGTTTTGACCATAAGATACGCCTCGAGGTAATTTATCATTAGCAGTAACATTTCTATGCCAATTACAACATCTATAATTTTCAATTTCATTTCTCTTTTTAATTATGCTTACTTCAACATCTAATATATCAGAAATAACAACGTTAATTTTTTTAAGCTCACCGCCACAGTAAGGACACTTATCTAAGGTAAATACTTCTTTTTCGGTTATTTCATCTTCTTTAAAATGCTCAAGTTTTTGTTGCTTATGGTTTAACTGTCCACCTCTAGGTTTGTCAGACTTCTCTCTATTATTTTGAATAGTCTTTTTTCCGATAGCTTGTTTCAAGGTTGGAGTTCCACTATTGGTACTATCTATATTTAATTTTGCTTCTAATTCTTTGATTCTACAATTTAGTTTAGAAACTTATTTAGCATGTTCTTCATTTAGTTCATTAACTACTTTAGTAACAACCTTCTTTATTAATTCTTCTTGATCTTTCTTCATGTTATCAATTTGATTTTCTAATAGTTTAATCTTATTATTAGCATATGAAAGACTATTAGAAAGTCGTTTAACTTCGGCTTTTAAACTTTTATTTTCTTCTTGTAAAGCATTAACTTGTTCTCTTAATCTTTTGTTGTCTTTCTTTAATTCTATATTTTATTTAATAATTGTGTTTATACTATTGTCATTGGTGCTTATATTACATCTATCTTTTCTGTAGATAATTATTAAACAAAATCAAAATAATATCAACTATAAATTGAAAAATCCGTGAATAGTAATATAAAAAGGATGTTCTGAAATAATTAGTTAGAAAATGTAATCATTTACATACTAATACCATTTTATTTTGCCACCATATACACTCTTTATAATAAACACATATTAAAATTCATCATTCATTAAAAAATCAAGAACATTTATTTGTTTAACATCAGCAGTTGAATAATCCTCTTTAGTTAAAGTTATAACATATTTTTCTTCACTTTCAAATTCATCAAAGGCTCCAAACTCCCTAATTCTGGTACTTTCTTCTGATAAATCATAACATACCTGGATATATTTAATTTTATTGGCTTTAGATGCTATGAAGTCTATCTCCCCTTTTTTTGTTTTACCAACAAAAACTTTATAGTCTTTTATAATTAAATCATTATAAACCAAATTTTCCAATGCGGTAGAATAGTTAATCTCATCATTATTAGTTTTAATTTGTTTAATTCCTAAATCAGTTGCATAATATTTATTCAAAGTTTTCAAAATATTCTTCCCGTGTACATCATATCTATAAACTTTATTCATAATAAAAGTTGTAGAAAAAGCCTCTAGATAATTATACAAAGTATCATTAGCAATCTCGTGATATTCTTTTTTTAAATAATCAATAACATTATCTCTTGAAAATTCTCTAGTTTCTGTATCTAAAACATATTGAAGAACTTTATTAAATGAGGCAATATCCTTTATTCCTAATCTTTCTACAATATCTTTTAACATAATAGAATCATAGACACTTGATAAATAACTTATTTTATCTTCGTCTTTATTAAATAAAAATCTTTGCGGTAGTGATCCCCATTTAAATATATCATAAAGTAGATTTTCATAATTATTCTCTTTTGTATTTGTTAATTCAACAACCTCTTTAAATGATAGTGGATTTATTCTAAAACTAACATATCTTCCTGATAAATCAGTCGAAAGCTCTAACAAAGTCATTCTACTATTGGAACCAGTAATAAAAATACTATAATCATTTGTAATGCGTAAAGAATTAATTCCTTTTTCAAATTCTTCTACTTTTTGTATTTCATCCAAAAAAACGTAATATTTACCGCAGTTAGTTTTTAAAGATTCAATATAATTATATAAATCTTTAGCATTTTTTATAAAATCATATTTTAACGATTCAAAATTTATATAAATAATATTAGCTTCATCAACACCAGAGGCAATTATTTCATCTATTATTTGATTTAATATAACCGATTTACCGCTTCTTCTCATACCATAAATAATTTTTATTAAGGATTCCGTATGATAAAATCCTCTAATTTTAGCTAAATATTTTTCTCTAATAAGCATTTTCAATCACCTAGTTCTAATTATACTGTCAAAAATGCTTTTTGTAAAGTTATTCCAGTATACTGGAATAACTTTTTCAGCTAGCTTATAATTATGTCTTAAGCATTAATATTTGATTATGTCCTAAAATGATTTAAACATTCTTAAATAAAAAGATTTAAAAAAACTGTTAGAAATCAGGCAATTAGTTTCTAGCAGCCTTTTTTGTTTTAGAATAAGTTTCTTATATAATTTTAATTTTATTACTTACTAATTTATGACTGATAATAAAAGATAAATACACTGTACTTTTAATAACAATTAGAACAATCTATCTATTTTTATTCTTCTGGTTTAGTATTTTTAACTAGATTTCTTTTTAAACTATGTTCATTAGTTACTTCTGGTAAATAAGTAGGATTTAGTTCTCTTAATATATAAGTTGCCTCTTCCAAAGTAATATAATCTTTATTAGTTAAGAGTGCTGTTGCTTTTAGAAAACATTCCTCCCCCTCTGAAGCATCAAATTTATCACGATAAATGGTGCCTGTGAAACAATCAACATAAGCAGGAAAAACAGCTACTTCTAAGGAATCGGTGCGATAAGCCAGAGCATAACGAGCCTCTTTGCTAAAATGAATTTCGGTACCTTGAACATAATTAGATATATACTTAGTAATAGTCGTTAACTTAACCAAACATAAATTTTGAGTTTTAATTTTCTTCCTTTTTTCAAACATTTTAATCACCTTTTCGTCTTAAATATAATTTTTTAATTTTTTCAATATTCTATCTAAATTTTGCTATTTTTACAAGACTTTATCTACATTTAAGCCTCCAAAAAGTAATAAATGCTAGAGTAAAATCACTTTTGAAAAGCAAAAAAGGACTGAAGTAAAATTAATTATCCAATTTTGCGCCAGTTCTTTATTTATTTTGGGTTTTTAAGTGGTTACAATAAGTAAAATCAATACATGAATAAATCATAATATAAAAATATCTATAATTAGCCAGTCTAAAATGTATTTGCTTAAGATAATTTTAGAAAATGCTGGCTAATCAAAGGTATTCCTTTCTAAAATCATCTTAAGCAATTTAATTATAACCTATTTTGAAAAATTGTACATAGGCTTATCCCGCATAAATTGAAACGGAGCCAATAAATACAAAAAAATAGCCATAAGCACTTCAAAGTTATGACTTTTTAAATTTGAAATATTTATGACTTTCTGTTTTACAATTTATAGCAGTATTTTTCGCAGTATTTTTTTAAAAAAGTCCCCATTTCTAGGGACTTGCAAGGCTTATTTGGTGCCTGTGAAGAAGAAGTCGAATAACTTTTCTTACAAACATTAATAGGTAGTAATAACTTACTAACTGATTTAATTATACTACATTTTGATTAAAAATGATAAAAAAGTTAAAAAACATGTTAAAATATGATTGTATAGTTTGTTAATTGAGGTGACAACAAAATGATAAATCTTGTTGATATAAATGATAATTTTAATAAGAACAGGAATTTTATAATTGATATTTTAATCAATTATTATGGTCATGAATACGCTGACATTATAAAGAAAAGATTAGATAATGTATTTTTTGATTTTTCTAGTACTCCAGAAGAAGATTATAATTTTTCAAGAGTACATGGTAATCAAATAAATAAATTAAGTAAATTATTAATTAACTTAAGATATAAAGAATTTAAAAAGGTTCAAAACGAATCACGAAGCGCTAATCTAAAAGCACTAATTGAGTATATAAAAATCAAATTACAAATAGATAATTTTGATATAGTTAATATTGAAAATGAAACATTCTTGTCACTATTTACAGATAATAATTTTAATAGTGGTTTTATTGATGCCTTTAGTTCAAAAAGCATTGAATTGTTAAATGATCCTAATATTCCTAAATCTATGAAAAAAAATATAATACATGATCAAGAAGAATTTAAAAGAATCATTAATTCTCTAGGAATTAAACTAGAAAATTTGTCTACAAATGATGTGAACGAATTGATTGAGTATAGAAAGAAACTTCAAACTATTTATAAAAATAGCATTATACAAAAATCTAAATATGGGAAAAATATGTTTAAAGAAATAAGAAAAAAGTTTGGGGTTGAACTCACACCAGAAATTCTCAGTGCTATTGCTCTTTTAGAAAATGCTTGGGCAGGATACATACGTGATGAAAACGAAAATGGTATTGCTTACCATCAAATTATTAAAATACCATTATTACATCTGATGAACCTAGGTATTAAAGGATTGGACGTTAATATCATTCATGAATTAATTCATAAAATTGAAACGAGTGGAGATTATGTGGGAATATCAATACATGATAACAATAATACCAATAATATTATTAACGAAATAAGAACTCAATATCTTGCCATAAGAATTACAAAAGAATTACACAAATCAGGAATTTATATGTATGATAATCCAAGCGATTATAAAATTGAAGGTGAATCAACATATGAAACATTATTTCCATTAACCAAAGATTTTTTAGATGAACATGAGACATTATTTTCTAATTGTGCAATAAACAATACTCCTCAAAAATTGGATGAATATTTTGGAGAATTTTGGGAAGAGTTTAGTGAAAAAATAAATAGTATTTATTATGATCATATGCATTTATTCTCAAGAGCTCATAGTATTCCTTGTATTAATGCAAATGATAATATTACAGAATTAATTAATAGTATGAATTTATTTAAAGGGAGAAGTGTTAAAAATGTTTAATAATCTAGTTGAGGTAATTGTTTCTATAAATGAATTTGGTATTTATAATACAATAATTGTGGATAATAACAAAAAAAATATTTCCTTAAATGGAAAGTTTAGCAAATTAAACTTACAACAATTTAACGATTTTTTAAATACCTTTTTTAGAATAATAAGAGAATGGAAAAATGAAGAATATTCAGAAAATGAAAATACTATAATAAACATTAGAATTGTGGAAAAAGATAAACAATATGATTTCCATATTTATCACAAATTACCGGATAATTTTGACAGTTTTCTAGATTTAGTACATAAGTTGTACTAAAAAACATAATTTTGCTTGAACGATAAGTTCTTGCTTAATTATGTTTTAATGTTTCAAAAGGGAGTATTCCCTTTGCACACCTATTGGCTCTGCCAATAGAGAAGTGTGTTTTATCTATTGGAAATAGATATTACCGACAAGCAATTGCTTGTCTTTTTATATGTCTATATCTCTATCATCATAATCTTTATCAATTCCATAATTTTGTTCATAGATATAGTTATTTATTTCTTCTTCTCTAGGTGTTTCTAAACATTTATTTATATTTATAAAGAATAAATATGGATTCATCAATTCATCTATTTGTTGTTTATCTTGAATTATCAATAAATCATCAACTGTAAAACTCAAATTTTCATATTGTTTTTGTTCTTGCCATTTTTTATTTAATTCATTTTTATTAAATTCAATTTGATTAATTTCATTTTCAAAATCTTCAATTTTTAAAATACCTTTAATATAAGCAGTTTTAATTCTATCTAATTGTTTATCTAAATCTTTTATCTCTTTATCATAATCAATTTGTTTATTATCTAATTTAGATTTAATAAATGGTGCATAGTAATCATTAATTAATTCATCTTGTTTATTTAATTCTATTAAAAACTACTTTAATTGTTCTTCAATATCTATTTCACTAAAATAAGTTTTACAATGTTCACACTTGTAGTAATAATATTTATTACCATTCCTTTTAGTAGTAGCACATCCACCTAGAAATCTACCACATTTAGCACATTTTAGTTTATTTGTAAAAAGATAAGTGGCTGTTCTTTCATAATGTCTTGCATTTCTTTGCTTTTGATACTGACAATCTTCCCATTTTTGTTTACTAATTATAGGCTCAACGATATTTTCATAATACATAGGCTTTTTTGTCATTTTTCCGTGTATATAATCGCCTTTATATAGTTCATTAGTCATAATATGGTTTATAGTAGAATCTCGCCAATTTATCTTTCCTAATACCTTTTCTTCGTTATATATGTTTGCAATTGATTGATAACTTTTTCCTTCTAAATATAAATCATAAATTCTAACTATAATATCTTTTGTTAATGGATCTGGTATTAACTTTTTATTTTCTCTTTTAAAGCCTAATGGTGGTTAATTTGGAATATGTCCAGCCTTTATTGCTCCAACCATTCCAAATTTTGTTCTTTCTGAACATTTTTCAATTTCATTTTGCGAAACACTAGTCATTATTCTCATAACCATTCTACTATTTGAAGTAGTAGTATTTGATTCATCAGCCATACAATCAATATCACAATCGTTTTCATTAACAAATCTCATTAGTTTTTCAATATCGTAGACACTTCTTGTTAATCTATCTAGCTTAAAAGCAACTATAACATTTATTTTCTTATCTTTAACATCTCTCATCATTTCTTGATATGCTGGTCTTTTATCATCTTTTGCACTTATTTCCTCATCAGTATATACTTTATAAATTTCATAACCTTTAAAATTACAAAACTCTGTTAATCTTTTTTCTTGTTCTGGTAAACTAAATCCTTCTCTTGCTTGATCTTCAGTACTAACTCTAATATAAAGTCCTGCTATTTCTTTTCTTCATTCATTAAATTTCAACTCCTTAATATAAAAAGGTGTCAAAAGTATTAATTGTTTAATACTACTGACACCTTATAATTTTATCTTCTCTTTGCAAATTGCATTTGTTTTGAAATATAATCGTATTCACTCATTGATTTTTGATTTACATAAGTTATTTTATCATCATTATATTTTCTAGGTGAACCTGTCGTAATGACAGTTTGTCCAAAATCATTTTGATTATATCCACAAATTACTCTTTTATTTTGTAATTGTTTCTTTAATAGTAATAAGTATTTTTTTTCTGACATATGAAATTTCCCTTAATTAATTTCATATTCTAACATAAATGTATTAAGTGTCAATTTTTGTTAAATATTCTTTAAATAATTTTCTAATTCAGATAATTTAATTTTATTATTTAAGTTTTCTATAAATATCTCATTAGAATAATTAAAAGCTAGGAAAGTTATACCATTAATTATAATTCTGTGTGGTTCTAGATATGTAAGATTAGTTTTATCTATCATTCTTAAATTACCATTAATAATTGTTGATTTAACCTTACAAAATTCACATATAAACTCTAATCTCTTTCTTAATGATTCTTCCATTCTAACTTCTTGCTTGATAACATTAACCATTTTAATCAATCCTTTCTTGAAACGACTTTTTTCTAAACAAGAAAAAAATCAATCCTAATTTAGAATTGATTGTCTATTTATTCTCGAAACTTATAAAAAGTTCGAGCAGATTTCCCTATGGTGCCTGTGGTGGGACTCGGACCCACACGATATTGCTACCACTGGATTTTGAGTCCAGCGCGTCTACCAATTCCGCCACACAGGCATATAAGTATTATAGCAGAAATCCTAGTAAATAGATACTAAAACTTTACTATAACCCCAAAGTTTTTAATCATCTCAACGGCTTGATTAGCAGATACCTGACAACCAACAACATCAAAAGGCTTAAAAATCATCCCACTAATATCACAAGTGGATAAATCAACGCCTTTTAACCTGGTATCCGAAAGTGTTAACTTGCTCATATTACAAGCACTAAAAGTTGTATTTCTTATGGAATTATTAACAAGACGCATTTCTTTTACATTACTATCTGTAAATTGCACTTTTTCTAAAATAGTACCCCCAATATTTAAATAAGAACCAAGACAGCTTAGAATATTAACATTTTTCAAAGTACAATTAATGAGTGATGTTCCCAGCAAATTACAATTTTTAAAATGACAATCATGCAAACCACAGTCAGTAAAATTAGAATTACTAAAATTACAATCTATAAATTTCACTTTCGATAAGACCATATAATCAACTTTTAAATTACTAAAATCACAAGCCTCATAAGTATTACCATCGAAAGAAACCTCAGTTATATCAGTAAATTTTTCCTTAGTTATTTTCATCTTTAACTTCTTCCTTATAAATAGAGTTAAATAAGTCGCCACTTACTTTCTTATCCTCTTGAGGCTCAATCTTAGGTAAATCTTTAATAGTAGATAAACCAAAATAATCTAGAAAATCACTAGTCGTCCCATAAAGATTAGGACGCCCCGGCATTGTTGACTTACCTACCTCTTTAATAAGACCCTTTGCTACTAATTTCCGAAGAAGCCAAGTATTATTAACTCCTCTTAACTCATCAATTTCTATTCTAGTAATAGGTTGGTTATAAGCAATGATAGCCAGAGTTTCTAAAGCGGCTTGCGATAAAGTATTGGTAGTAGGATTTACTATTAACTTTTGATAATAATCCTTATGTTCTTTCTTAGTAGTTAACTTAAAAGCATCCCCTAAATAACTAATTCTAATGCCCCTATTATCAGCCTCATAAGCCTGTTTTAAAGAAAGTAAGATTTCTTTACAAGTATCGATATTTTCCTCTAATAATTCACTTATTTGTTTTAAAGTAAGACCATCATCCCCCACAACAAACAATAATCCTTCTAAGATACCTTCCTTATTCATAATCTAAACCCTCCACAACGATAGGACTAAAATTGTCTTCCTGCATAATCTTTAACTCTTTATTTTTACTCATCGTCAGTATAGTTAAAAAAGTAATAACTACATATTCTCGCGTATTAATACTAAATAAAGAATAGAAATCAACTTTACCTCTTAATCTTAAAATATCTTTTATTTCTCTAGTCCTTTGTTCAACACTTATTTCTTTTTTCGTAATAGTAGTATCTAAAGGTTTTAAAAGCTTTAATTTCTTTTCTACTTCTAAAAAAGCTTTATAAAGAATATCGGCATCATATAGTCCTTTAACCTCTCTTGGTTCATAATATTCTTTTAAGTTTTCAGGAAGTCTAGTATATATTTCTGTTCTTTTTAATTCTAAATTTTTAAACTCTCCAGTAATATTTTTAATATTTTCATATTCTAATAACTTATTTCTTAAATCTTCTTCACTTTTAATATTAAATTCATCATCAGCTTCTTCTTCATCGTCTTTTTTATTAACTAACATCTTACTTTTTAAATGGACAAGTTCACTGGCCATACTTAAATACTCACTAGCAATATCTATATTTAATTCTTGCATCTGATTAATAAAATCTAAATATTCTTTAATTAAATCAAAGAGATTAATATCATAAATATTCATTTTTGACTGTTTAACTAGATGTAAAAGAAGATCTAAGGGACCTTCAAAATCATTTATATAAAATGTATAATTCATAATACTTCTTTCTAATCACATTTATACCCTATCGACTCTAATTCATACTTAACAGTATTAGCCGTTGCATCTTTTTCATAATATATTCTATCATATTTAGTTAGATTTTCGCTAGTCTCACTATAATTAATTTTCATGGTTTTGGTAAATCCAGTTTGAGTATTAACAAATCCTGCCGAAACTCCGGTTATTTTATTTAAATCATTAACCAAATATTGTACACTTAAAGCATACTCAGTATAAGCCTCATCATTAACAGTAAATGTATAGTTATAAGTATCATCAATACCAGTTAGTTTATTGCTAGTAAAGGTATAAATAGTTGAGTGATTGTTACCAGTACAAGTTAATTTATTATTTTTTAAAGTTACACTTTGATAATCCGAAGTAGTTCTTTCTAATACTTCTAATTTAGTAGCCGTGGTATATTCATTTTCATTAAGAATGCTTTTTAAAGTTATTTCTTCTTTACTATTTAAGGTATCAGTATCAATTAAGACTCTACCTATATAAGTTTTAGCATCATTATATAAATCAAAATAAATTTTATGTTCTTTAAAATTATAACTAGTTGTATCATTATTAGTTATTTTATAATTTAAATAAAAGACACCATTTTCTTCCGTTTTAGTTAAATTAGTTATTGTTAATTTATTAAATGTAATAGCCGTTGTATCTAAAATATCATAATAAGTAGTTTCTTTAGAATAATTATCTTTATTAGTATTATCCTTATTAACATTATTATCTTTATTGGTATTAGAAGGAGTATCTTTACCATCTCCATAGATAGAACTATTATCATCTATACCAAAGATTTTTAAGACATCACTAAGATACGGAGTAATATAAGGAATAACAAAGATCCCAATAATTAAGCAAGCAAATAAGATTAACATAGCAGCCGGACTTTTTTGAGTATCTTTTTTCATCATGCCAACGGTTTCATCAGTATTAAGTTTTGGCATAGAAAAATCCTCATTTACTGGAATTTGATTAGTTGATGCTTGATTAGGAATTTGATTATTTAGGGTATTGGTTTTATTATCAGAAATGGTTTGAAAATAAGTATTAGCATTACTAGAGGTAGTTTTAGTATTAGATGTGCCCATGATGCTGTTGGTAGTTTGGGCATTACTTATTTGATTAGTTGGTTGATTGGTATTTGGCATAGTTGGGGTGTTTAAAGCATCTTGAGTTTGAGGGTTACTTGGGTTCATTATATTATTACCAGGATTATTCATGCCGTTATTAGTTGCTGGACCCATGTTATTAGAAGTTGTCCATACTTGATTTATACTAGCTTGATTAGGCACACCATTTACCGTGGCACCATTATTTACAGGCGTATTTCCTTGATTAGAAATATTATTTTGATTATTATTACCATAATCACTAAAGACATTACTTTTCATTTCATTATTATTGTTATTCATATCTATACCTTCTTATCTTTTTGTTAATATAATTATACCAAGAAATTATTCTATTTGTAAACATTAAGTCCGAATGCCAATATAAAAACTGATAGATATACTCTACCAGCATTTTTTAAGTAACTCTCTTAACTACGTTGCTTTATTTATAATCAGACATTTACTGATTAACAGAAATACTTATTTCAATACTAAATGAATTATCTAATTGATTATTCTGATTTTCTTTATTAAGATATTCTACCACAAGATAATATTTAGTTTCAGTATTAGGATAAACAGTAATATTTTTGTTAGCCTCTTCACTTTCTCCTTTTAATTCTAATGTAGATTCTGTTGGTATCATACAAGTTCCTTCTTCATAGTAAGTTCCTTTATATTTTTTCTTCGTATTATTACAAGTAATTGATGTTTCTGATTTATAAAGTTTCCAAATAACATCACCTGTAAATGCTTTCAAACTTGGAGTTACCACAATAGAGGCTTGAGTGGGGAGAGAATCCTTATTTCCTATTCCTTTTACAATTACTTCTTTTACCATTTTATGGCCGGGATAGATTTCTTTGCCTTCTATCTTTCCTTGCATATCCATAACAACTTGCGTAAGGGTCTGGGTTTGGATATTATTTGTATTATTTTCTGGATTTTCAACATTAAAATTTGCTAAATAATAACCATATGATGTACCGATTCCAATTATAACTATTAAACAAATAAATACCATAATAATAGTTTTCTTTTTCATTATAAAAAACTCCTTCTTCCTTATTATCCTTCGGCATCAACGCCATTAGTTTCAGTATCAACTATTGCAATATTAAATCTAAAACGCCAAGGATTTTTAAAGTTAACATTTTTACCAACAATTAATACTGCAGTATTGATATCGGTAGTTAAAGTATCTGTGTAAGTTATGATATCAGTACTATTCATATCATCAACTTGCGAATTAATTGATGGGGGTTTTACAACATTGGCATTACTAGACGTATCTATTAATTCTAAATAAATCTGGCCTCTGTAATCATCTTGCTTATTAATATTGGGAAAATTTTTTAAGAGTTGATACTCTATCTTAACCTTAGAGCCTTTAGGATAAGGGGGATTATCACCATAGCTTGAATTATAAAACTTTTGGGGAGATGTTGATACTTCATGAGTAGTTAAATTAATATAAGTAGGTGTTCGATACCAGTCTGATAAAGCCATATCATTTGCCCCAAAAACTTCCATAATTCCCGTATCATACCAAACAGCAGTCATAGTTGTACCATCTTTATCTAAAGTTTTAACATCAACAACATCACCGGTATCATCAAAGGCTGCCGTCATTTCATAAATTTTGATTTTGAACTTAAATTTATCAAATGTATAGCCCTTATTTATCCAAAAGAAATACATTCCAATATTTTGAACTAATTTTTCACTACCAATAAAGCCACTGTAAAAATCATAGGCAAAAGTCTGTAATCCTCGATAACTATTAGGTTCAGCAAAACACAAACGGAAATTATTAAAACCATCAACATTATTAGAACCACCTATATATTCATAACTAATACGATAAGTTTTATCCTTTTCCATAATGATTGTATTATTAGGAACCGTTGCATCATAAAGATAAGTGTTATAAGGAGAGGAAGCACGGTAATAATCGCTTATGCGAAAATTTACGGAAGCGGTGCTGGTACCATCAAGTTCAAATACACCATCACCTAAGGTACTAAGTTTAATACCGCCAGATGATACACTATTTGTCAGCGTAACATTATGATCAATTTCTTTAATAATAGTTTGCTCGCCGGCAGCGGCTAAATCAATATCAATATTAAAAGATTCGTTCATTTGTTCAGACTGGTCAGTATCTCTATTAAGATATTCAACAACTAAATAATAAGTATCATTAGTATTATAATTAACAGTTACACTGTATTCGTTTTCTAAGTAAGTTCCTTCTAACACTAACTTGGCTGTACTGGGAATATTGCAAGTTGAGCCATCATAAATACCACTGCTATTGTAAATAATATTACTTGTACAAGTTATTTCTTTTTCAGACTTATAAAGTTTCCATATAACATCATTTTTAAATACTCCTAAATTTGGTTTTATCACAATTCCAGCATCTATTGATTCATAATCCTTTTTTCCCTTACCAATTAAGATAATTTTTTTAGCCATTTGATAACCGGGATAAATATTACTTGCACTTACTTTATCTTTTACATCTAAGGAGGCCTCAACCAATCCAGAAGAAGACATATCACTCATGGCATTATCTTTATTGGTAACACTTACACTAGCAAGATAATAAGCAAAAGAAACCCCAATGGCAATCATTAAAAAAGGAATTATAATTATTATTAATACTAGAAATTTTTTCTTAAATTTTCCTGATTTATAACTATTAAAAAATAACCTATCATTAGTATTTAGCTGGCGTTTATCTTTAACTTTTACCTTATTTACTTCAGTTTTGCCAACGTATTCAGTCTTCTTTTTTAAATTTTTACTATTTTGTGATGGTTTACTATAATTTTTCTTTGTCCCTTTAACCGGTTTCGACATTTTCTTTTTATTTACTGGTTGTGGTTTTTTATTACTTTGCTTTTTATTGTTATTTTGAATTTCATTTGAATTTTTTGGCATTTAAAACATCTCCATAATCAATTGTTTTTTTACGTACACACTGTAGCCTATTCTAATAGATATTCTACCATAAAAAGATTATCTTTAGTAAATAAACTTTTACTCTAAATTAAGAAAGCAAATAAAATTTTATGTTTTTTTGTTGTTTACATGTGGTAATACTAGTGTTAAAATCAAATTAGAAAGAGGTATGTTTATATGGAAAACAATAATGAAACAGTAAATACTGAAAACATTAATTGCAACAACGATTTACAAAGTAACAACATAGATAATAACCCGAAGAAGGCTAACAAAAAGAAAAGTCTTATAATAATTACTATTATATTAGTTATTATAGTAGCCGGAGTTCTTGTATTTCTAAAAGTAAAAAAGAATAATAGTAAACCTGATGATAACAAGCAAAATCAAGTTAAAGTAAAAAGAGAAAATAAATATAGTGAATATCAATTAAAAGATAATACTCTATCTAATTTTGATTTATACTTCTTACAATTAGAAAATAATAAAAAGAATATGATTTATAGTCCTTTATCTATTAAATATGTTTTAGAAATGTTAAATAGTGGCGCAGAGGGAGAAACTAAAAACCAAATAACTGATATTTTAGGTACTTATGTTAATAAGAAATATACTAATAATAGAAATATGTCTTTTGCTAATGCTTTATTTGTCAGAAATAGTTATAAAGATAGTATTAAAACATCTTATATTGATACTTTATTAAATCAATATAATGCTACTGTAGCATATGATGATTTTAAGAGCGCCAATACAATTAATAATTGGGTAAGTAATAAAACATTTAAATTAATTAATAATGCTTTTAATGATAGTGATATTAAAAATTATGACTTTGTGTTAGCCAATGCCCTAGCTATTGATATGGATTGGGTTAATAAAATTCAAGATTTATATAATCCTTATATTGTCGATTATAAACATGAAAAATTTTATGAATATGTTACTCCCCTTACCGAATCAGGATATCGTGAACTTGCTTTTAAAGATTATAACAAAAAAACTAACGCGGTAGAATTTTCAGCCGTTGTTAATAAATATGATATTATAAATGAATTAGGCGAAGATAATATTAGGAAAACTGTTAGTGATGATTATAATGCTTGGTTAAAAAATGGTGGTAATGATTCTTATGCTATGTGTGGTGAAAATGCTACTGAGGATAAATTAGATTTAGATAAATATGTTAAAGAATTAAGTGCTAATTATCAAACTATTAGTAGTTCAACAGATTTTCAATTCTATGTTGATGATAGTGTTAAAGTATTTGCTAAAGATTTAAAAAAATATAATGGTACAACTTTACAATATATTGGAATTATGCCAACTGATGGTAATTTAAGTACTTATATTAAAAATACTAATGCTAATTCTTTAAGTGAACTTATTGGTAAAATTAAACCACTCACTTTTGATAGCTTTAAAGATAGAGTAATTACTGATATTCATGGATATATTCCGATGTTTAAATTTGATTATCAATTAGATTTAGTCAATGATTTAAATACTTTAGGAATTAAAGATGTCTTTGATAGTAATAAAGCTAATCTTTCTAATTTAACTACTGATAAGGCTTATATAAGTGATGCTAAGCATAAAGCTACTATTGATTTTTCTAACGATGGTATTAAGGCTGGTGCCTTTACTGCTGGTGGTGGCGCTGGTGCTGGGGGCTGTGGTTATGATTATCAATTTAAAGTTCCAGTTGAAAATATTGATTTAACTTTTGATAAACCTTATATGTTTATTATTAGGGATAAAGATACTAATGAAGTTTGGTTTGCAGGTACAGTTTATGAACCAACTGAATATAATCCTACTGCAGGTTTAGAATAGTTAAAGAAACTAAAAATGTAATATTAATTATAGAAATATGATTAAGTATTACATTTTTTTATTTTCTAACTTTAAAAAGCAGTCAAAATGGCTACTTCATTTAATTTATCACTTATATCTTTTATTTCTTAGAGTACTATTTATATTTATTAAAAGTTATAGCAACTTATAATTCATAAGCTATACTCATTACTAGTTATTTTTTAATAATTGTATTATAGAAATAATATTTACAACGATATTCATAAAATCAAAACCTGCAAAAATATAAGATTTTATATATAAATCATAAGCAAGCCAAAGTATCATCGTCAAAATAATCAAATACTTAAATTTAATTATATCTTGAGTATTCATTAATGAAATGTAAATAATTGTACTTATTAACGGCAATAAGCCTATTAATCCTAAATTATTAAAAGATAATGATAAAGTTATTGCTATAATTATTAATATAATCTTTGTTATATTACTTAATTTTTCTTTATAACACAAAATATTTCTTATACAGCTTACAGCATTAATTATAGCACCAGTAATTCCACCCAAAATGATATTACTTAATACCGATAACCCTATTTGTATGGTTTGAACATATAATATTTTTTTCTTTTGCTTTAAATAACCAGAGTAAACCATTATTAGTGAGGCAATTAAAGCTACTATATTTCCTATAATTAATTTCATTATTAGTTATCCCTTAATTCTGACATCATATTTCCAAAGTTTTTTCTGTTTTCTTTTGTAATGCTACTTCAGATATTTTAATTATATCAAATATATATTTATGTTTTAATGAAAGTTTAGACTTATTTATATATTTCCTTAATTTTAAAAGTAACTTTCACTTTTTATATTTACTGAAATTTACTTTTAGAATTTAAAAAAGCTAGAAATATTTAACCCTATTTTTAACGGTTTAAATAATCTAGTTTTTTAATGTTTCAATAATTATCTGGCTTCACAACTGAAATTTAGTTTTGAAATTAACCACCAAAAGGCTTAAATAAAAGATTAAATCTAGAAGATTAAGATTTTAAAGCCTATTATAATCAGGATAATCCCCCCTACTACTTGCGGTTTATTAGATATTTTACTACCAAAATAATTACCTAAATAAGGACCTATAAAACACATAAGAAAAGTAACAGAGCCAATTAAGGTAAGAGAAATTAACATACTAACTTTTAGAAAAGCAAAAGATAAACCAACAGCAAAGGCATCTAGAGAAGTAGCTATTCCTAAGATAAGAAGGTTTTTAAAATTAATATTATAATTTAACTCTTCTTCCTTATTTATTACCATATTAAGACCAATTAAACTTAAGATTATAAAAGAAATAAATTTAGTAAGAAATGTTACCTGGGAATTAAAATTATAAGCAACTAGAAATCCAAACATAGGCATTATAACTTGTAAAGTACTAAAGGTAAGAGCAATCTTTAATTTGTTTAATAGATTAAGATATTGGTATTTAAGCCCTAAAGTAATAGATACTACAAAAGCATCACAAGCAAGACCGACTGCTATTAAAAATAGTTCAAAAATAGTCATATTAAATTTTATTTATTTTCTTACCCCTAATAATAGTTAAGAAATTTTCTAAAAAAGTTGTCCAAAGATTAGATTTTTCTATATCATAAGATATTGTTACATCTTCTTCTCTAACAATTAAACCTTCATTATCTAATATTTCTACAGTTCCTACTTTGGTACCAGCTCTAAGAGGTGCAGTTAATTTACCTACTTTTAAGTTATAAGTATAGTTTGGAGCTTCTTTTTCTTTACTAATTAATTCAGTAACCGGATTTCTAACAACGATTTTAGCGGTCTTTTGTTTACTTTTATCAATATAGATATTACCTAGTTCTTGATTTTTATCTAAAATCGTATTAAGTTTAAAGGAATTAAAAGCATAATTTAACATATTAGTTGTTTCACTACTTCTAATATCACTGGATGGTTCTCCCATAACAACAGTAATATAACGCACATTATTTTTCTTAGCAGTAGCGGTCAAACAGTAGCCAGCTTCTTTAGTGTAACCAGTTTTTAGACCATCAACCCCTTTAAAAAAGCGAACTAATTTATTAGTGTTAACCAACCAAGTTCTAGAACCATCGGGTTTATTAAAATAATCTTCATAAATAGATGTATAATTTAATATCTTTTCATGATTAATTAAGTTACTAGCCATAATTGCCATATCATAAGCCGAACTATAATGGTTATCTGCATGAAGACCATGAGGATTAATAAAATGGGTATTTGAAAGTCCTAAGTCTTCGGCTTTTTTATTCATCATATCCACAAAATTTTCAACACTGCCGCCAATATATTCAGCAAGGGCAATAGCGCCATCATTAGCCGAAGCGATACTAACACCTTTAATTATTTCTTCTAATCGAATGTTACTACCGGCTTCTAAAAACATCTGAGACCCACCCATATCAGCCGCTCTTTTAGAAATAGTTACCATATCATCTAAAGAGATTTTACCATTGTCAATGGCTTCAAATGTCAGTAAAAGAGTCATAATTTTAGTCATCGAAGCCGGTTCTAAACGCTCATTGCTATTCTTTTCAAAGATAACTTTACCAGTAGTTGGTTCCATGATAATAGCGCTCTTAGCATTACTAGCTAAATCCAGAGCCAAGACTGAAAAGGGACAAACAAGTAAGACTAATAAAAAATATATCTTTTTCATAAATAATTACCTCTATTAAAATTTATGAAAAAAAGAAGACTTTATTACTTTTAAATATCCTCTTATAATTATTTTCTCATTTTTAAATATTCTAGATACCATCAACTGCATTTTCATATAACCATTCTTTTAATGGTGTCATATCATTAGTTTCATAGTAATTAATAAGATATCCTAAATATTCAGCGATTCTTTCAACGGGAATAGAGATAATACCCTGACCACTTTTTATCATTTCTTTGTTAGCCACTATGTTTGCTACTCTTTTATTACCGTCTAAAAACATTTGACTTCTTTGAATCCAACAAAATATAGAAAGACAGCGATCTAAGGCATTTTCTATTTTTAGTATTTCCTGTAACAGAGCAGTATAATCACACTCACTTGGTAATTTTGGACGCCATGAAGTTCCCGTTATTCCTACTCCTCTATTGCGAAAATCACCCAATGGCAAAATATTTTGACCCTTACAAACTTCAAAATGGATTTTTTTTATATAATCTATATTAAGTTCTTCGTCTAAAGAATCCATTACATAAGACCAGGCGTCCTTTAATCCTTTTATTTTAAATATCATCGACCGAAATTTTACCGGTGTTAACATTATTCATAAAAGCATAGGTATCAATGAGTGTTACAGCAATTCCTTCTAAATTAGCACTTCTATAAATATTATCTACTAACTTTCTTTTTGCAAAAAAAATGTTATCTTCTCTTGACATATTGTATTTACTTTTCATTTGTCTTCACCTCCACTACATTTTACTATAAACAATTTTTATTGAAAAGTATAAAATACGGTTAGATGCCCTTTATTTATAAAAAATTGATAAAAGACACTCTAATATTTTATATATTCATGAATATTACTAAATACTTTTTTCCTAAAAGATTTAGATTTATGTTACAATTAAAAATATAGAAAGAAATATAAGCAAAAGGAGTATTAAATACTATCTCTTTCTAACGAATAGTATTTATGTAATTTAATTTATGAATGACAGTGATAAAAAAAATAATCTTACCAACAGTAAGCAAGAATTACCCAAATTAAAAGATAATAAACAAGTTAAAACCAATAAAACTAGCGTTAAAAATACCGTAAAAAACAAAAATACTAGTAATTCTAAAAAGAAGAAAGATGCTAATAAGGTTAACCCTTCTAAGAAAAAAACAAATAATAATAATCAACCAAAGAAAAATAATAACACTAAAACTTTAAATAGGTCTAAAAACACTACCCCAAAAGAAAATAAAGATATAGAAATTAAAAATATTAGTGATAATAAAGATATTAAAAAAGATAATAATAAAATTAAGGAAGATATTAATAAATATAAAATTAATACTACTAATAAAAAAGAAAATAACACTTTGAATAATAACGATAAAAAGATAAAAAGTCCAAAGAGTAAAAAAGAAGTAGTTAAAGAAACTATTAAAAAAATACCACAAGAAAAAATAATTATTAATGATAATTCTTCTAATAAAGATAAAAACTTTAAAAATGAACTTAAAGATATCAATGCTAATAAAGAATTTGCCAAGGCTATCTGGGATACTGATGATATAACTGAAGCCATCAAAATAGAAGAAAACAACCAAGAAAAACTAAATGAAGAGATTGATGAATTATTAATTAAAGAAAAGAAATATAACTTTTTTGAACCTTTTATCATTATTATCTTACTAATTCTTTGTTTCTTAGGACTTTACTTCATCTTATTTACTAAAGACAGTGCTATTATTAACAGTGCTCTTACTAATATTAATACTAATTTAACTACTTCTTTAAGTGAATTAAATACTTTAAAAGAGGAATTAAACAAAGGAATTACCGGTACAGCTACCCTGGATACAACCAATAGCAATTATGCTAATTTAAAAGATTTTACTTATAACTTTAGTCTTTATAATAAAAATAATAATTACTATGGGAATATTGAATTAAATAAAGATGAGAAAAACATTAATAACACCTATAGTTATTTAGATAAGAATTTATATATATCTACCCCTCTTTATTACTACCCTATCGAAATTAATAATCCTATTAAAGTAAATCCCTTAAGTGTTAATTATAATAATTTAAATAATAATATTGAAGTTATAAAAAATTATCTAACTAATAATATTAAATACACTAGTAGTAAGAAGGGCAAAGAAGAATTAAATGGTGAAAAGCTTAATGTCTTAATTTTGGATTTTTCTGAATATGACTTTAATAGTAGTGTTCAAAGCATTTTAAAAGCCATTGCAAACGATAGTGAATTATTAAAATCAATTTCTAAAAACATTGGTCTAGATGAGGTTACAGTTAATGAATTCTTTAATCAAAATATCCAATTAAATGGTAACTACCAAATAAAAATTTATACTAAAGGTTTCCTACAAACTTTTGCTGGCATTAAAATTTTTAATGATGATAAAGAAATTTTAGAATATCTCACTGATGGCAATACTACACTAAATATTTATGGTAAAAAAAAGACTAGTATTAATTTAAGTGATAATAAATTACTTATTTATATTGATGATATTAAATTAATTGATGTTAAAAATAATAAAAATAAAAAAGATTTAATTAATTTAGATTTCCAAATAAGTAATATTTTGGATAATTATCAAGGTAGCATGATTTTAACAAAAGAAGATAATAATAAAGGTAGTTTCCTATTTAGTTTTAAAAATACTAATAATAATGATTATAATGCCGAAATTAAAATGGATTTAGTTTTTGGTAATAGTAAGGAAAATGCTTTTGATTATACCGATGCCGTATTAATAAATGATATTACAAAGGAAGAATTAAGTGATATTAAAAATAATTTATTTAATGCTATCTGGGATCAAGTTAACAATCCAAATGATGAATCTACTGAAAGTAACGAAACTGAACCTAACAATTAGGTTCTTTTTTTAATAAGTTCACTTTTAAAATTAGGGATATTTAAAAGCATTTTAAAACTAAATAAAGACACAATAAAATACTGTTAAAATAATCTATTAGAAATCAAAGTTTATATATTAAGCCAGATAAAATATGCTTGCTTTTTCGTTAGATTTTTTGCCACTTTTTTAGGCTTTTGGTATTTTTTAAGTTTTTTTTATGGTATAATCACTAATATAAGAATATGAGGAGTAATTATGAACGATACAGATAAAAGAAAAACTTTATATGATGAAATTTTTAAAAATGATAAAGCACCTGAGGTTACAACAAATAATGGTAATCAAGAAATTAAAGATGCTATTGATAATAAAGAGTTTAGTAATAATGATATAGTTAATTTAGAAGACATTTTTGTTTTTGACGATAAAGATAAAAATACGATACCAGAGGAAATTAAGGCTGATTCAAAACCAAAAGCTGGTAATGATGATAAGTATAATGATTTAATTAATAACACTCTAATTGATTTAAAATTAGACTTAGAAAATATTAGTAAAGAGTCATCTGAACTTCAAAATATTAATTTAGACAATATAATAAAAGAGAATGATGACATTAAACCTGAGGAAATTGTAGACACTAAAATAAAAAGCCCTGAAGTTCAAAATGATGATATTAATTCAAAAAAGGAAGCAGAATTCCAATTAGAAAAAGTTGTAGATTCTAAAGATAATTGTCAAACTGGAGAAAATAGCATTATTAAAACCGAAATAAATCAAGATGCAAAAATTCCAAAGGATATAGAAAGCAAAAAAGCCCAAAAAAGTTCTTGTTTCTGGATAAATTATGCTTTAGTTGCCGCTTTAGTGGCACTAGCTATTGTTAGTAGTTTAGCTTTCTTAATACGCCAATTTAAATAACTAAATATTAATTAAAACAAAAGTGTAATAATTAAAATGTAATTAATTGTTACACTTTTTTAATTTATTTTAACAGTTGCATTACTAATCATCCAGTCATAACCATAGATATAGCCAGCAGGAATGGTTGTTGCATCAGCATTTTCGATACCAAAAGCATTCGAAGTTGTCGAAATAGTAATAGAATTTGCCGTATCATTATAAATATACTTAGCAAAACTACTTTTTATAGTATCACCATCTTGATAACTACTTAAATATATAATATCATCGTTCTTAATTAATTTTAATAATTGGTCATTGCTTATTTTACGATAAAGAATTTCATAGGTATCTCCTGCCTTAAAGTTATTATAACTAATACTTAGGGCGTTACTTTTTAAAGATGTGCCCATACTGATTTCTTTACTCCATTTATCTTGACTGTCACTTTTAGTACTTCTAGTAAAAATAAGACAATTGGTATTTAAATTATTATTTAGTTTGGGAGCATTGTTAGTAGCCTCAGTTGCCGTATATAAATAAATTTGATCTTCTTCTAAATCAGATAAATTAATACTACTACTCCAGTTTCTGTTGTTGGCAACTTTACCAAAAGCTACATCAAACATTTTTTGAAAGTTTTCTAAAGATAAATCTTTAATTTCGGCATCATCATTATTATTATAAATGAGAATATCGTAAATGGTATCATCATCATTACTATATGTTATAACAAGATAAATATCATCTTTATACTCTTTTAAAAAATTAGGAATATTACACTTACTGGCTTCAATATTCAGCTCTTTTTTAGCATTATTTTCAGTCATATAAGTGGTATTATCATTGATTGACATATAGCCATTAATATAAAACTTATCAGTTACAGGATTTATTTGTTCACTTTCCGGAACCAATGGTTCATGAACAATCTCTGACGGTTTGGTTGAAGTATCATCATCAACATTTTGACTAGGTTTTAAAGATAAAGCAAAGATATCAAAGCCCACTAAGACAACACAGATAACAGCAATTATAATATTTTGTTTTTTATTATTCATAAGATTCCCTCTATTCTCTGGTTTAATTATACCATGAACAAAGAGATTATTAGAGAAAAAAAATTAGCTTTTTAAGACTAATTTTATAATTTATTTATTTTCTTTTTGCTTCTTTTCTTTAGGAAGTGTTTCTTTCCTTGATAAATTTAGACGACCTTTATTATCATAACCTAAAGATTTAACAGTTATTTCATCGCCAACTTTGAATAAGTCGCTTGGATGTTCTACGCGTTTGTTATCTAATTGGGAAACATGACACAATCCTTCAACACCTGGCCACAATAAAACGAATACCCCGAAACTTTCTACTTTGGTAACTTTACCAGTGTAGATAGCATCTTTTTCCACTTCACGAACAACGGCTAAAATACGC
Source organism: uncultured Bacilli bacterium (assembly GCA_934096535.1). Taxonomy (GTDB): domain Bacteria; phylum Bacillota_I; class Bacilli_A; order RF39; family UBA660; genus CAG-605. Next base: position 26,331 of record CAKOMC010000004.1, read on the forward strand.
TCTTTTGTTTCATTAATAATATTTTGATCTTGATGATAAATAATAACCCTACCATCATCTTCTAAATCAACTTTAACAGCATCTTTATCATTAACAGAAGTTACATTACTACATTCTAAAATTATTTTCGTAATCATCTCGCCACCTTTACCAATGACATCTTTAATCTTTTCTGGATTAATAGTAAAGCATTCGATTTTAGGAGCATAAGGTGATAATTCTTTTCTTGGTTCTTTGATTGTTGTAGTCATTACATCTAAAACTTCTAAACGAGCTTTTTTGGCTTGAGCTAGGGCTTTCTTTAAGATAGCTTCCGTAACCCCTTTAATTTTAATATCCATTTGTAAAGCAGTAATACCTTTTTTGGTCCCGGCAACTTTAAAGTCCATATCACCCATGTGGTCTTCTAAACCTTGAATATCAGTTAAAATAGTATATTTTTTTCCATCTTTAGAAGTAATTAATCCCATAGCAATACCAGCAACTGGCGCTTTAATTGGAACACCAGCGGCCATTAAGGACATACAGCCTGCACAAATAGTAGCTTGTGATGAAGAACCATTAGATTCCATAATTTCGGAAACCACACGAACGGTATATGGAAATTCCTCTTCACTTGGCATAACTTGAAGTAAAGCTCTTTCGCCTAAAGCACCATGCCCAATTTCACGACGCCCCGGTGAACCATAACGACCAACTTCACCAACACAGTAAGCAGGGAAATTATAATGTAGCATGAATCTCTTTGTATCTTCTAAACCTAAACCATCTAAAATTTGATGTTCGTTTAAAGCTCCTAGAGTAGTTGTAGCTAGGGCTTGAGTTTCCCCTCTTGTAAATACGGCCGAACCATGAGTTCTTGGTAAAATATCAATTTCGGCTTTTAAAGGACGAATTTCGTCCATTGCTCGACCATCAGGGCGAATATGTTTATCAGTAATTAATTCTCTTACGCACTCGCCTTCAATTTTATCAACTAATTTTTTAACATCTTTAATAATATTTTCAATATTAACATTGCCAGCATATATTTCAGCAAAATGACCAATGGTACTTTCTTTAACTTTATCAATGGCTTCATATTGAGCAAGTTTTCCTTTAACTTCAAAGCATTTAAACATGTTATCCGTTGCATAACTTCTAACTTGACTTTCTAGTTCTTTGTCAATAGATGCTAAATCAACAGTTACTTTTTCTTGACCAACTTCCTTAACAATTTCACTTTGAAATTCACAAAGTTTTTTAATCTCTTCATGCCCAAACATTAAAGCTTCTAACATTTCTTTTTCACTTGCTTCTTTAGCGCCCGCTTCAACCATACAGATAGCCTCTTTACTACCCGCAACAGTTACACTTAAAGTTGTATCAACTGCTTGTTTAGTATCTGGATTAATAATATAATCTTTACCAATTTTTCCAACAATTACTCCCGCTATTGGTCCATCAAAAGGGATATTGGAAATAGATAGGGCTAGACTGGATGCAAACATAGCTGTCATCTCTGGTGAGTTATCAGGATCAACTGATAAAACGGTATTAATAACTTGAACTTCATTTCTAAAGTTTTCATCAAACATTGGTCTTATTGGTCGATCAATTAGACGAGCCGTTAAGGTTGCGGCATCACTAGGTCTTCCTTCTCTTTTAATAAATCCTCCCGGAATTTTGCCAACTGAATATAATCTTTCTTGATATAAAACGGTTAGTGGAAAGAAATCTTGAGTTATAGGGGTATTACCCATAACTACCGCCGTTAAAATAACCGTATCACCATAACGAACTAACACCGAAGCATTAGCTTGTTTAGCATATTCGCCAGTTTCAACGACTAATTTTTTACCTAGAAAATTATATTCAAATACTCTTTTACTCATAATTTTTACTCCTTCACATCAATTCTTTATTTTACATAAAGACTTCTATATCCATCTTAACATAAAAATATTTATGTTAAGATGATAATATTTTATTTTCTTTCTTATATTCAAGAAAAAAAGCACTGTAAAAATAAGTGCTTACTTTCTGATATTTAACTTTTTAATTGTTTCTCTGTAGCTAACTACATCATTTTTCTTTAAATAATCTAATAAACTTCTTCTTTTACCTACCTTCATAAGTAATCCTCTTTTTGAATGATAGTCATGAATATGAGTCTTTAGATGTTCTGTTAAATCATTAATTTCGTATGTAAGAATAGCAATTTGTGCCTCAGTTGCTCCGCAACCTTTTTCCTTACCGAATTCTTTAACTAATTTTGCTTTTGTTTCTTTTGAAACTGCCATGATATCTCTCCTTTTCTATATAATCCGTTTAATCTTAGCAAAAATCCGAAAGATGAGTGGTTTAAGCCATGAATAAACTTTCTTAAATATCTTATATTATTTTCATCTAAAAAGCAAGTCCTAATTTTCGAAAGTAGCGTCTAAATAATAAATTGGTCTTCCTTCTTTTTGATATTGTTTTTCATAATTGGTTAAAACATTAACAATTGGCTTTTCTTCATGATGTAAATCTAGGCTTACTCGATCAAATGTATACCAATACTGAGATAAACTCATTAAAGAGTAAGCAAAATAGCCTTTATTATCGGTTTTTAAAATAATATGTTTATTCTTTCTAAATACTCTATCATATAATTTTAAATAGTTAACATGAGTAAGTCTTCTTTTTTCATCATGAGCTTTTGGCCAAGGTTCTGGAAATGTTAGATATATTGTATCAATTTCTTTTTTAAATACTTTATCTAAATCGCCAGCATCCATATTAATTAATTTTAAATTATTTAGTTTAGCTTTATCTAGTATCCTTATGGCACTTACCATTTGGGAAGCGTTTATTTCAATCCCAACAAAATTTACTTGGGGATATTTTTTAGCCATTTCAATAATAAAATCTCCACGACCCATGCCAATTTCAATTTTAATAGGATTGTTGTTATTAAATAGACTACTCCATTTGCCAATATAACTAGTGGGATTTGTAACTACATAAGGACTTCTGTTAACAATTTTATCTGCGTCTTTAACTACTATATATTCCATATATACTCCGTTTCTTCCAATATACTATCATAATTCAAATAAATATGATAGCTATTTTTCTCTTTATTTATAATATTCATTAATTTTTACCAACTGTTTCGTATGCATTTTAGATAATTCATAGTCTTCTTGACATTCTTCTAAATTGCCATTTAATATGGCTAATACCGGTTTGATATGTAAATCAAGTAACCCAGTATGCCAATCTAATAAGACTTGATATTTTCTTAAGTCCGAACTTATGAACTCGTCATCAATAATTACAAAATCCGTAATAAAAGGATTAGATTTTAAATAAGCTTTAATTTCTAACTCGCGATTTTCCGCAACATAAGGGGTCATATCATAGAAAAATATTCCTAAGGACATTAAAATATCTAAATAATTTTTTAAGTAACTTCCCTTTATACTTTTTACCTTTTTTCTTTGAATTGGATATTTATTGGAACTTGTTAAAACTAATTTAGCCTTACTTAAAGTAATTATTTTCTTTAACACTTTAGCATTTTTTAAGTCTATCAAATCAGGATGATTCCAATTATTTAAGACCCCATCTAAGTCTAGGAAGATTATTTTCATATTTTACTTTCTTTATTTTCACTTATCTCTTTTTCGTAAAGTTTTTGATAAGTTTTACTAATTTTTAAAAGCGTTTTATGACTACCCGTAGCTTCTACTTTACCATCATTAATAACCAATATTTTATCGGCATCAATTATGGTTGAAAGACGATGAGCAATAATAAGAATAGTATATTCCCCTTTTAAGTTACTAACAGCTTCTTGTATTTTAGTTTGTGTTTCATTATCTAAAGCACTAGTAGCCTCATCAAAAAGTAATATTTCCGTTTTTAAAAGTAAAGCTCTGGCGATAGCGAGTCTTTGTTTTTGACCACCGGATAAAGTTACGCCGCCCTCCCCAACGATAGTATCATACTTATTAGGTAAAGACTCAATAAAATCATCTAAACAAGCTAAATGACAAGCTTCTTTTATTTCTTTAACCGTAGCATTTTTCTTAATAACTTTTAAATTATCCATGATACTCATATTAAAGATATAAGCATTTTGACTAATTACGGATAAATTACCACGAATACTTGATTTATCTAGGTTATTAATATCTACCCCATCAAAGGTAATTGACCCTTTATTTACTCGTTCGATGGCACTGATTAAGTTAAAAATCGTAGTTTTACCCGAACCAGATGGACCCACAAAACCAATGGTCTCATTAGCATTTATCTTAAAATTCATATTTTTTAAGACTGGTAAATTATTTTCATAAGCAAAAGAGACATCTTTAAATTCAATATTACCCTCAAATTTTTTTAGTTTCTTAGTACCAAATTGTTCTTTAGCAAACTCATCTTCTTCTAAGATGCCAAAGATACGGTTAGCGGCTAAATTAAATTGTTTGATTATTTCAAATATTTGTTCAATCCAATCAGCAGTCCATAAAATTCTATCATTATAATTATAGATGATGATAGCACTTTCAACACTTAAACTACCGATACTTAAAAACATAAAGATAAATACGCCAACCAGTAAATCACCTGTATCTCTTATAGAACCACCAAAAAGGCGTAAAATAGCCCTCTGGCGCTGATACTTATAAGAAACTTTATTGGTTTCGCACATATATTCGTTGGCTTTAGCTAAAAATGACTCTTCAGCATCTAAAATTTTAATATCTTTGGAGCCTCTTACTATCTCTGATATAAAGCCCCCCGTTCTTTCTCTACTCTTTTTCCATTCTTTTCTATTTTTATAATTAATACCACTGGCAAATTTATTATAAATAATGATAATAATCATTAAGGCCACATAGATTAAACCCAAACACCAATTTATAAAGAAAACAGTTATAAGAACACCTAAATTACCTATAATACTACTAATATAATCAATTAACGAAGTAAAGATATCAGTTAAATTATCCGTATCACTATTAATTCTTTCAATAAAAACGCCACTAGAATTATTGTTTAAGTCTTTTTGCGTAATTTTTAGAGTTTCCCTAACTAATTCTATTTGCAAGTTTCTTCTAACATCATAATAAAACTTATTATAAAAATAATTGTAAGCTAAACGACTAAAATTTCTAAATATTTCGAGTCCAAAAACAATTAAGACAATTACTAATAATTTTTGATAATTATTACTTGTTAAAGCCAGTAATTTTTGAGCCCCAAGAATGGGCGCTATGATAGAAATAATAGTCATAACAATATTAGTTACTAAAAATAACCACAAGTATTTACGACCAGTCTTAGCATATTTATAAGTTGATTTAAAATTTTTCCAAACACTACGATTAGGAGTCTTAGTTTCTTTATTTTTTACTTCTTCCATAGAACCTCACTACATTTGTTTTATATTTTTAAAACCCACTTTTTTCAAGTAAATCAATTATAACATAGACTTATCTTTTTGCAACTTAAAAATAATTATTTTTGAACATTTCTTAATTAGAAAAGTAAAACACCACTTTAAACTACGGTGTTCTTTTAGTTTTTTCTTTTATTTACTTTTACAATTTATCTATTTTCTAACATATTTGATTTCCAGTATTAACTTCATCTTGAATTTCTAAATCTTTTATTTATACTTCTACATTTTAAACTAAAAAAAGTTAGATTGCTCTAACTAACTTAAGTTTATTTAAAAAATATTTTATTTTAAAATTCTTCTTTTTATAATCTCGCTATCTAACTCTTTTGCCATACTAGCTATAACTTCTTCATTAAAAGGACTTGGCATGTTATATTTAGTAATTAAATCTTTATATGAATAATAAGAAGCAACTCTTCCTACTTCTTTAAAGAAGTCTAAGTTTTCTTTAGAATTATGCCAAATTAATATAGCTCCCACATAAGATAGGGCATAATCAATATAATAGAAAGGATCTAAGAAGATATGACTTTGTCGATAATAATAACCCCCATTATCTAAATTAATATGGCCTTTATTATTTTTATCTAAATGATACTTTTTAGCAACTTTTAACCAAATCCCATTAACATCGGTAACTTTTAAATCTTTTTTAGAATAAATAAATTCTTGAAATTCATCTACCGCACAAATATAAGGAAGAAGACTGACAAAATTGTATATATTCATAAACGAATACTTTTGATAATCATCACTAGCAAACAAACCTTCCACTTTATCACTCATTATAAGTTCCATCGCATGTGAAAACATTTCGGCAATCTCCATAGTCGGATATTTAAGTAAGGGCGAGACAATATGGTTTCTATCTTCTAAAGAAGCACAATATTTTTGAAAAGCATGTCCAATTTCATGAGTTGTTGACCCTACATCATGATAAGTATTTTTATAATTTCCCGTAATAACAGGCATAGCTGTTTCGGTTAAGTAATTGGTAATTGAAAAATTAACTTTGGAGGCTCTTGGTAAAAAATCAATATAACCATTATCTAGCATTTCGGTATAAAGTTTATATAGGTCGGTATCTACAGTTTGAAAGGAATCTTTTAATTCGGATAGTAACTCTGCTCCTTTTACTCTTAACTCTGGCATTTCCGTAAAAAAGACGGTATCATAATAGAAAAGTTCATCTAAATTTAGTTCTTCTTGTTGCCATTTACTCATCTTTTGACATAATGGAACAATGTATTTTACAATACTATTACGAAACTCATGGATATCATTATAATCATAACCAAATCTTTTTAATTTATATAAACTATAATCCACATAACTCTGAAAACCAGCATTTCTAGCGATAGCATTACGAACATTTATAGCCTCAAAAAGAATACTCTGATATTCATCTTTATTCGTATAGTAAAAATCATTAACTGTATCGTGGGCTTTCTTTCTTATAGCTCTATCTTTACTAGAAAACAACCCACTAATAACCCCGATAGTAGTAGGTTCACCATCAAACATTACTTCTTTTTTATTTAAAGTGCGATACTGCCTTTTAAGTTCATTTTCTTTTTTTATTAGTTCATCATTACGAGAACTTACGGTTTTTAATTGCGAAGTAATTACCCGAAAAAAGTTATCTGGTAAGTCCTCTTTAAGTTGATTTTTAAATTTGCTATTTAAAATTTCTTGATAAAAGGAAAGAAATAAAGCATCAAATTTATTTTTATTCGTATTCCAATAAGTTATTTCTTCTTGCCAATACGCATCATCCATATCCCGCATATTACAAATATCCGCATAATCAGCCATTTCTTCAATATGATTTTGAATAGTATTTATTTCTTTTACTATACTTAAATACTCATAATAATCAAAACTCTTATCAAGCTTAGCAACAAGGCTTTCCACTTTAGTTTTAGTATCTTCATAATCTATTCTTTCATATTTTAATTCATTAAATTTCAACATAAATTATTCTCACTTTCTAATTTTTTCTAAAACAATTAGGGTCTTAATATGTCATGTTCGTTATACTTTTATCTTGTTTTTTAATTCTTGATACCATTTACCATTTTGTCTTTATAAAATAAGTAATACACTTAGATAGAAACACCAATCGTCCTCTATTCATTACTCTTTAAACTACTTATCATATCAATCTTAATCAAATTATAATGAGTAATAAAACTTACAATAATCGTAAATAAACAAGATATCAAAGCACTTATTAGATAACTATACCACTTAATATGTCTTACAAACATTAAATACTCTGGTTCACACGTATTAAGTAAATAAAAACATAAATAATACCCTAAAACTAGTCCCCAGATAATCCCAATTACCGTAATAAAATAATTCTCATTTGTAATATATCTATCTACTTCATCATTATAAAAGCCTAAAACCTTTAAAGTTGATATCTCTCTTCTTCTCTCACTAATATTAATTGAACTTAAATTATATAAAATAGCAGCGGCAAGTAAAGCAGAAGCAATAATTAAAATAAGAACAACATAATTCAACTTATCTAAAACCCCTTCCATAACATTAGAAGTATCTTTCTTATTAATTATATTTACTATATTAGAATTACTTAAATACTCCTTATCATAGGTATCATCATAAGTATCGCTAACATTCAAATAGATAGAATTAATATCAAAATTACCAAAGACATCTATATAAGTATCTTTGGAAAAATAAGCATAATCATTAATATAATTTTCTACTATATAATCAATATTTAACTCTTCATACTTATCATTAACTAAAAGATATACTTTATCCCCAACTTTTACTTTTAATTCCTTAGCTAACTTTTCACTTAAGACTATCCCATCTTCTAGAGTTATCATTTTCTTTTTATTATTTATATCATTTAGATGAATAACTTTATCTAAGGTATTTTTATCTTCGGGAACAATTAAATTTACTTCTAAATAATCTTTATTATTATTATATAAGTTAATCTGCTTATAATTAAGATTTACGCTATCAATAATATCTGGATTACTACTTAGTAAAGAATTTATTTCTTCCATATTATAATTACTGGCTAAATACATACTCTTATCATAAATAAATACTTTATTATCATTAAAATTAACTATATCACTTACTGCATCCTTAACTCCAAATCCTACAAGTAAAAGAGCAGTTGACCCAGCAAGACCAATAATAGTTACCATAATTCTTCCCTTATAGCGAAAAATATTACGGATAGATATCTTAGTAGAAAAGTTAAGTTTTGACCAAAATTTAAAGTCTTCTAAAAAAATTTTCTTCCCCGCTTTAGGGCTTTTGGGTTGTAATAAAGATGCTGTCTTTTCTTTTAAAATGTTTTTAGTTGTAATAAAAGAAGAACCACAAATTAAAATAGTTGATAACCCAAGACCAATAAAAGCATAATACCAATTAAAATTTATTAACATTGTTCCTAAGGTAAACATCGATGCATATATATACCAAACAACTCTTGGTAATAAGTTAAAACCAATTAGCATGCCAATAATACTACCTAAGAAAACAGCTAAAAAAGAATAAAAAATGTTTTTTAAATAAATACTAAAATTACTATATCCTAAACCCTTTAAAGTTCCTATTTCTAATCTATCTTCTTCAATCATCCTTGAAATTGAGATAAAACTTATTAAGAGTGCTACTAAAAAGAATACTAATGGAAAAACATTTCCAATTTTACTTAAGCTTTCACAAGAATTAATATAAGTTTTATAAGCATTATTATCATTGCGAGTTTTTATATGCCAAGTACTCTTAGTTAATTTATCTTGATAATCAGTTATTCCTAAAGTTTCATAATACTTAATATAATCTTTATAGATATCATTATATCTTAAGTCTTCTTGTGTATCTCTTATTTTTTCTATTTTCATCTTAGTATCATTAATCAATTTATTATAATCAGTACTATTAGTAGAATACTTAGTATCTAACTTAACATAAATATTAGTATAATAATCAGTCTTAAAATCATCAGTTAAAACATAGGAATAATAATCCAAGGAACCTTTACCAATACTAGTAGTGCCCCTATAATCAGTAAAATAAAGGGGACTTTCAACAACACCAGTTATCTTATAAGTATTACTTTCTAAAGAAGTATTATCCATATTAATAGTATCCCCTATATGAAGATCATTATCAGTAAGTAAAGATTTTTCAACTACTATTTCATCATTATTGCTAGGTAAATTTCCTTCTTTTAAGATAACTTTATTAATATTACTTAAGGCAATTGTTCTTAAAGTCTTTTCTCCAGTCTTAATGTTTATAAAAGAATCCGTATATTTGCCCTCATAGATAGAACCTATATTTAAATCTTCTAGAGCATTTATATCATTATCAGTAAGTCCTAAGGTAGAAGTAATTTCAATATCATAGACATTATTATCTTGTAAATAAGTATCAATTGTATCTAGCATATCCGGGCTACTAGATTTAATTCCAACAAAGAAACCTACTCCTAATAAAGACATACACATCAAAGAAATAAACTTCTTATGTGTATCTTTTATCTTTCGAATAGTATTAACAAATAACATGTTCTTCATAATTACCACTCTAGTTCATCTATTGACTTAGGATTATTATTAATAATAATATCACTAATAGTACCATTGTTAATCTTAATTACTTTATCAGCCATAGAGGCTAAAACGCTATTATGAGTAATAATAACAACTGTCATTTTCTCTTTCCGACAAACATCTTCTAGAAGTTTTAAAATCTGCTTACCAGTTTTAAAATCTAGAGCTCCGGTCGGTTCATCGGCTAAAAGAAGTTTAGGATTTTTAGCAATACTTCTAGCAATGGCCACTCTTTGTTGTTCACCACCAGATAATTCACTAGGGAAGTTATTAAGACGTTTTTCTAATCCAACTTTGGTTAAAATTTCTTTTGGTTCTAAATGTTCTTTACACAATTGAACAGCTAGTTCGACATTTTCTAAAGCAGTTAGATTTTGAATTAAGTTATAAAATTGAAAAACAAAGCCGATGTCAGTGCGACGATACTTAGTTAATTCATGTTCATTTAACTTAGAAATATCTTTACCAGCAACAAATATGCTTCCGTTACTTGCTGTATCAATGCCTCCTAAAATATTTAAAAGAGTAGTCTTTCCGGCCCCACTTGGTCCTAAAATAACAACTAATTCTCCTTTATTTATTCCAAAATTTATTTTATCTAAGGCAGTAATTTTTATCTTTCCTTGAAAATATACTTTACTTACATCTTTAAATTCTATATACATATTACCTCCTAATGATTACATTTCATTATCATTTTAACATATTTTTTTTAAAGAATAAAAATCAAAAAACTTATTTTTCAAGACTTTTTCGATATAGTACCGAAACACACTCCACATGATAAGTAAAGCCAAACATATCAAGTCCAACTGCCGTTTTTACCCCGTAATCATTTTTTAAATAATTAATATCTCTTGCTAAAGTTATAGGATCACAAGCGATATAAATAATGGTATCAGCCTTAACTTTTCTTAAAAGGTCTATTCCTTCTTTAGACATGCCACTACGGGGAGGATCTATTATTACTAAGTCTATTTTATCATTTATTTTAGAAATTAATTTATTAGCATCCCCACATAAATAATAGCAATTATTTAACCCATTTATCTTAGCATTATAAGTCGCATTAATGGTAGCATTTTCATTAATTTCAATGCCATATACTTTTTTACTAAACGGAGCCAGAGTAAGTCCTAAAGTTCCAGTTCCACAAAATAAGTCTAAAACATTTTTATTTTTGGGAGCCAGCCCTATTAAAAGGTCAAATAATTTTTTAGTTATGCCTAAATTAATTTGAAAGAAAGCATCATATGATACTTTAAAATACATATTATTAAGGCGTTCAATAAAGAAATCTTCACCCTTTAAAACCTTACCATTTTGTAGAATCCCTACAACCTTAAATTCTGTTAAATTAGGAATGTTAATATTATCATCAGTTATAAAATTAACAAGTAACTCCATATTATAATTATTTCTGATGACAACCGTACCATTTTGAATATTAAATTTAGGAATAATTCTAATAAATTCATTAACTTTATAAGGAACCAACTTGCATTCATTAATACTTACTATCTCATTAGTTTCCTCTTTATAAAGACCAACTATTCCTTCTTTTACATGAAGAGTTATTTTATTACGGTATTCTAAAGGTTTGGGGGAGGCAATTACGGGAATATTAATATCTTCGTGACAAAATTTTTTAAAAATATGTTCTAACTTCTGCTTTTTAAAGCCAAGAGTATCTTCATAACTCATTAAACTAAGACTACAACCACCACAAATATCGCTGTACGGACAAAAAGAATTTTTACGCTTCGAAGTAATTATGCTTTTAATCTTACCAATATTATATTTTTTAGCCTCTTTTACTATTTCTATTTCTAAAACCTCATCAACGCAAGCGTTAGGAACAAATGTTATTTTATCCTTAACATAACAAATACCCCTTCCATAATCATCTAATCTTACTATTGTTACTTCCATTAAAATCAATCCTTTTATATAAACCTATTTTTTTGTATTAAACTTGTTTTCTTTAGTTCTCTTTAATTTTAACATATTTTCCTGATAGCAATTGATAAAATCATTAGTGAATATCGAATTTTCAATATTTACCCCAGTCATATCGATTAAATAAACTTTTCCGTCTTTTGAACAAGCTACGATATTTTTACTAACGGCTTTTAGGTCGTCTGGTTTAAAACATAAAAGGGGGCGTCCGGATAAATCAGATAATACGCCATCTAAATTTAAATACTCGTAAGCCGCATCACTTTCCACTATTTTTAAATTATCAATAACCTTGTACTGAGGATAAATCTCCTTTGTTGATAAATTAATATAATAAAAATCATCAGTTTCCTGAAACATCTCATCTAAATATTTTCTATATTTTATTTCGTTATCGTCCATATATCCCCCAAATTAAACCTATTATACTAATTATTCTTTTAAAATGATAGATATTTAAGAAATTATTTATATTATTTAAAAATCTGTACCCTATATATATTCTGTACCCTATATATATAAAGAAAATAACTATTAAGACTTATTATGTTTATAAGATATTGATAAAATACATTATTTTAATTATAAAAACAATATTTTTATTAAATTTTATCCTAAATAAGTAATAACCCACTTAATATTACTAAACAGTAAATAAAATATAAAAAGTTCTAATTATTTAACACATAAATTTTTATTATTCACTCCATACTAAGAATGGTGAATTTTAATGATTAATTTAACTAATATTAAAGAGTATAAAGACAATAAAGAACTATTAAAAGAAATAAAGAAAGATTTTAAAGATAGTAGTGATTTAATAATAAAGACAATTAAAGATATTGATGTTATTTTTTTAGAAAGTTTATGTTCTAGTGATAAGATTAATGAATATATCTTAAAAGTACTAAGTCTTTCAAAAAAGAAAATTAAAGATTTAAATAATATTTTAGTGGGTCCTAATACTAAAGAAATAAAAAGTAAGAGTGAAATAACGAATCTGCTTCTAAATGGATTTACTATCGTTTTAGGTAATAATTGGTATGCAGTAGAAACAAAGGGTGATTTAGTTAGAAGTGTAACCGCACCAACCACGGAATCCGATTTACACGGGCCAAAAGATTCCTTTAACGAGTCGATTCAAACTAATTTGGGCTTAATTAAAAGACGAATTAAGTCGCCAGATTTAGTAAATATTGACATGGATATTGGGCTTTATTCCAAAACCAAAGTAAGTATTATATATATTAGTTCTATTGCCGAAGTTTCTTTGATTAATAAAGTTAAAAACAAATTAAATCAAATAAATATCGATGGTATTTTGGATGCTGGTAATATAAAACAGTTAATTGGCAAGGAAAATAGAAGTGCTTTCCCGACTAGTCAATTAACAGAAAGACCCGATAAAGCCGCCGCCGATCTTCTAGAAGGAAAAATTATCATTTTAGTAGATGCTTCCCCTTTAGCGATTAGTCTGCCCTCTTTTTTGGTTGATTTTATTAATCCAAGCGTTGATACTTATAGTAAAAATATCAATATTAACTTTGTTAAGTTCTTACGATTTTTATGCTTTTTTGTAACACTTTTTCTCCCCGGCTTTTATATTGCTTTAATAAGTTATAATCAAGGCGCAATTCCCCTCGACTTATTAATTAATTTTGCAATGCAACGCAGTAGTGTCCCTATTCCTTCAATTATCGAATGTTTAGTTATATTAACTCTGTGTGCCATTTTAAGAGAGAGTGATATTAGATTTCCCACTAATTATGGCTCTTCCATATCGATTATGGGGGCTTTAGTAATGGGAGATGCCGCCGTATCAGCAGGTATTGTCAGTCCCATCATGATTATTGTAGTTGCCGTTACTTATATAACCAGTATGGTATTTACCGATGTCGAGTTAATTAATTCTTTTCGCCACATCCGGTTTTTAACCCTTTTACTCGTTTCTATTCTTGGTCTTTTTGGTTTTTATATGGGAATCTTTACTACCCTCATTCATCTTTGTAGTTTAACAAGTCTAGACCGTCCCTATACCTATCCGCTTGCTCCCTTTGATAAAGTCTATTTTAACAAAACCGTGTTTCGTAGTACCAAAAAAAGTGATAAATACCGTTCGCGTTTATTAAGCAGAAAAAACATTCGTAAAGAAGGTGATTAAAATTAAAAAATTAATAAAATTTTTATGTTTATTTAGTATTATATTGATAATGAGTGGTTGCTACAACTATAACGAACTTAACAGTCTAGATATTATTAGTGGAATTGGGATTACCTATAAAGATGATAAATACAAGGTTACTTATGAAGTTATAAACACCAACTTAGATAAAGATAACACCGATAGTAAGAAAAGTTTTACCGTTGACGGGGAAGGTAAGTTTTTAAGTGAGGCCATTGGAAATGCCAATAGCAAACTAAGTAAAAAGCCATATTTTGAACATATAAAAGTCATGATTATTGATGAAAATGTTAATATTATGCAAATCAGTGATTATCTTTTAAGAAGTAATATGATATCGACTAATTTTTACTTAGTAATGGCCGATAATCCCGAAGAAATCCTTGGATTTACCAGTGATGATAAAGTAATTAATGCTAATTATATTTATGATATTTTAAAAAATATTAATTATACCAAAATGAGTAATTATTTTGATTTTCAGGTAAGTAAGATTCTTAATAAAATTGATATCGCCTTACCCAAAATTGAAATTGATAACAAAATAAACTTTAAGACTTATGGTATTTATCATGAAGAAAAGTTTGTTTGTTATTTAGATGATTTTAATCTAAAAATGTATAAATATTTTTTGAAAGAGAATAATTTTTCTTATAGTAATGATAATAATAGTATTGGTTTTTATAGTAACAAGACTAAAATTGATTTAAAAGATAATATTGAGTTACACTTAAAATTAAAGGCAAAAGTAGAATCTTTAGATAATGATATAAACTTAAGAAATAAAGAAGATTTTGTTAAATTAGAACAGGAATTTAATAAGAGTTTGCAAGAGGATATAACTAAATTTATTAGCTTTTTACAAGAAAAAAAGACTGATATTTTAGGAATTAACTATAAGCATTTTCTAAAGACTAAAGAAAATGATAATGATTATTTTTCAAAAACCAAGGTTAATGTCGATGTTAAAATTAATATCAATAAACCAGGCTTAACAGTAAGGAGGGTTACAAATGAATAGTAAAAGACAAGGCGTTTTAAGTATCTTTTTAAGTCGTGGTCTTTATTTTGGTGTTGGTATTTCTTACATTTTAGCTCATGGTAATAATTTTACTATTATTAATTTTCTTTTAGGCTTTTTCTTAGGACTTTTTATGTTAATTTTGATGTTAAACTGTGATTGGCAAGTATTTTTTCAAAGTATTTGGGGTAAAATTATTATTTTAGGATTATCTTTCTTTCTAGTTAATAATTGTCTAATTGCCTTTGCTGTTTTAGGAAGCAATTTTTATCTAATTAATACACCACCTTTATTTATTGTTGGACCTTTAATTATTTTAATTATATATGGGGTTAAAAAGGGTCTAGCAACCACTCTAAGACTTAGTGATATTTTAATTTTTACCAGTGTAATTGTTGGCATTATAGCTATTTTAAGTATTCAAAAAAATATTGATTTTAGTAATTATTTTCCTTTAGAAATGGTTAATAAAACTGATACTTTAAAATGTATTTTTAGTAGTGCCTTTTTTAGTGTTAGTCCCATTATTTTAGAACTTGCTTTTCTAAAAAAAGATGAAGTTAACAAGAAAGCCATTATTTATGGTTATTTAATTGGCGGATTAACTATTTTCTTAATGATTTTATGCATTTTAGGTATTTTTGGCGGCGATTTTGCCTGTATATTTCGTTATCCGGAATATATATTGCTGAAAAAAGTTAGTTTATTTAATCAATTTGAACATTTAGAAACTTTTTTATCCATTCTTTGGTTTAATGATTTAATTATTACTAGTTTACTAGCTGGTCTTCTAATTAATAAAGTTTTTAAAAATAATTGGTTATATGTTGTAAGTATTATTCATTTAGCCTTCGTTCATTTTTTCTTTATTAATAATTATCAACATATTTTAATGCTTTATCATTATACTTTTTATATTCTAGGAGGATTAGTAATTTTAGGTATTCCCAGTGCTTTTATTGCTACTAAAATTGAGGCAAAAAAAAGACAAGCTTCTTAAATAGCCTGCCTATATTGGCTCATAAGCATATATTACAATGCTTAGAGAAGATCGCCTCGTTTATGGAGACGCTTTGGAAGTATGGACGATTTAGCTTGCGTTTCATCATAAATGCGCTTAATCCGTGATATCTCTTTATTTACTTGGTCAACACTTAAATGTAAATCATTTGCTTGCCTAGCAATTGAATAACCGAGAACCCGAGTACGCAGGATATATTCTTGACGCCTATTGAGGTTGCCTTCATGAATGAAGGTTTCAATCACATCTTGGCTCCACGCAATTTGTCTTGCCATACCTCCGTTGCCAATCAGAACTCATACTAAAAATTATAACATAGATATTTTATAATGAAAAGAAAAAATTTGCTGAGTGAATAGTGTTTTCCACATAAAGAAACAGCAAACTTTGGATATTTGCAAAAGTCATAAAATTTATTTGGCTTCTTTTTTATTACTATTATCTTAAATTTCTATAGCTTATTATTTCAAGCTTCTTTTTAAATGATTATTTGATATTTGTAATTCTTTAACGAGTTCTCTTAACATTTCTTTATAGCCTTCTACTTCTTGCAAACTTATTTCTAGAATAATACTTATCTCTATATCAGAGTAAAACTTTCCATCTAAAAGCCCTAATTTCATTAATAAAACTTTAATTAACTTATCACTGCTATTGCCCAAAATAACTTTCATTTCATGAATCAATATATCTCTTTTATCAATTCTTTTAATATGCATATCAAAAATAGCTAGGCATTTTTTTAACATTACCTCATTCTTAACAACAGGTAAATCATTTACAAAATCTAAAGATTGATATAAATTATCTTGAAAATCTACTCCTAAAAAGTTTAATACTTCTACTATTTTGTTTACAGTATAAGCATTATAATAATGTAAATATAAGAAATCAATTAATCTATTAAACCTTAATTTTTTCAAATTTCTAGGAATTTTACTGTTTAAAATAACTCTCAACTTATTTTGGACATTTTTAGAAATTGAACCACTTTTATAATTACCATCAAGGTCATAGCGAACTCTAATTATGCCTTGCTCATCAAAAGATAACTCTTCAATAACAGCCGATATTTCTTCTTTTGAATAGTTTCTAAAACGATAATATAAATTATTTCTAGTTGGCTGTTCGCCCTTATTTCTCTTTAAAATAGTAAGCATGTTAATTAATACTCTTTTTATTGCAGCTCTATCTTGACCAGTTAAACCTGTGCTTGCCGAAACTACAGGTTCTAGGTTAACATCATATAATCTACTTAAAATTTCTTTGTTATTATCATTTAATAATGAATAAGCCGTATTTATTTCGGTAACTGAATAATCACTAAAAATTTTATAGACACTTTTATTTATCAAAGCAGCGATATTCGTTTTCTTTTTTCTAGATTTTTTAAAAGTGCAAGTCATTGATAAACGGTCATTAATTAAAGAATTATTTTCGATATTTAACTCATTATTTTCTTTTGAATAATTATTTAAGTCTTCACTAATATTTTCAGCTTTCTTTTTAAAAGTTTCTTCACTATTTTTATTATCACGAGTACTCTTCATACCCCCAATATCTTCTTTTTTTTCTAAATCATCTTTTAATATTTCATACCAAAAAAGCAAAATATTGATATTATAATCTTTAAATAAAGAGGTAAAACGCAAACGATAATTATAAGTACGGCAAAGTCTAATAAGATGACCAACATTAACATTATTCAAAATCAATTTGACAGCAGTTTCTTCATTTATTTTTACGCTATAAGTATTTAAAAATTTTACAAATGTTTCTAAAACTTTAAAAAATTCATCATTATTTCTAATCTTACTTAATTCTCCAAGATTATCATTAAAATAATTGTTTAAGTAATAATATTGATTTTCTTCTATCTTTTTTATCGTTAATTGTTTCAAAAGAAAGTTCAAATTATTTCTTAATGTAATTTTAAATAAATTCTCATCAGCATTATCTTTTAAAGTTTCTATAGTAGCTTCTCTAACTATTTTTCTAAATTCACTTTCTTTAATTTTGGCAAAATCATATTGGCGTCGGCAACTTTCATAAACAGTAAAATACTTCTTATACATTGTATTGTAGTCAAACAAAACCATAAAAGACCTCCTAATCAGGATATATTCTATAATTTATGTCTAAATAAAGCAAGTATTAATTAAACTTAAAGATTTATTAAATATTAGAAATTAACATTATCTAAAATTGCTTAAAACTGAATCTAGCAAAACAAAAAGGACCACTTTTATTAAGTAAATCCTTTAGCAACCGTATCAAATTAATTTTCTTCAGCAAGTTTACCATCAAGGCTAAAACTTTTAGCATCTGTTATATGAACATTAACTATTTTTCCAATCAAACTTTGTGGTCCTGTTACATTAACAAGCTTCATCGTATCAGTATAACCATAGACTTTATCGGTACCTTTTTCACTTATTCCTTGAATTAAAACCGGTACAACTTTACCTAATAATTTTTGATTATTTTCTAAAGAATATTTATTAACAATAGTATTTAAGCGTTGTAATCTTTCTTCTTTTTCTTTTAATGGAGTGTTATCTTCCATTTTAGCAGCCGGAGTCCCTACTCTTGGGGAGAAAATAAAGGTATAAGCGCCATCATATTTACAGTGATTAACCACATCTAAGGTTTCTTTAAAGTCTTCTTCGGTTTCATTAGGAAAACCAACAATAATATCAGTAGAAATAGCTACATTAGGTATTTCTTTTTTCATTTTATCAAAAAGAGTTAAATATTCTTCTTTAGTATATCTTCTTCCCATTAGTTTTAAAATTCTTGAAGAACCAGATTGTAATGGTAAATGAATATAAGGCATAATGTTGGGATATTTAGCAATCGTTGTAATCATTTCACTGGTAAAATCCCAAGGGTGAGATGTAACAAAACGAAGTCTTGGAATACCGGTCTTAGCCACCATTTCTAAAAGACCTGCAAAAGATACTTCACCTTCTAAGTCTTTACCATAAGCATTAACATTTTGACCTAAAAGGGTTACTTCTTGATAGCCTTCTTTAACTAATTTTTCTACTTCTCTTACAATCTCACAAGATTTTCTACTTCTTTGTTTGCCTCTTGTATAAGGAACAATACAATAAGTACAGAATTTATCACAGCCATACATAATATTAACCCAAGCCGTAATCTTAGAATCACGCTTATAATCAATATTTTCAAAGACTTTTCCTTCAATAGAATATACTTTTATATCTTGTTTTACTTTTTTAACATCTTTAATCATCGTTGCTAATTCATGAATATTATGGGTACCAAAAATAATATCAACATAAGGATGTTTGGTCTTAAGTTCATTAACAACAACTTCTTCTTGAGCCATGCAGCCCCCAATACAAACAATTAAATCTTTTTTCGTAGTAGCTTTTAAATGTTTACATCTACCAAGATAGCCAAAGACTTTATCGTGAGCATTTTCTCTAATAGCACAAGTATTTAAAACAACTATATCACTATCTTCTAACTCCTCTGTTTCGGTATACCCTAAATTTTCTAAAATAGCCTTAATTTCTTCACTATCATGAACATTCATTTGGCAACCATAAGTTCTTAAAAAATACTTTTTACCATTATATAAATTACTCTTCTCTTCATTTTCTAAATAAACAACTTCTACTTCACTTTTAGTTCTTTTTTTAGCTTGAATCATATTTGGTAACATAAAATCACTTCTTTCTTTGCTTAAGTGATTATATCAAAAAATATGTTAATATGCACTATTTTTAAATAACTTTTGCTAACTTTATTTCTGCCTTTTTTAGTTTTTGTAAATAATTTATTATATAATCTTCTTTCATATTTAAAAATTCTAGGTATTTCTTTTTTATATCTTCTGGATAATATGTTGTATGAATAATTAGTTCATTAATTATACTTTTAATTAAGAAAATACTACTATTAAGAATATCTTCTTTAATTATTTCTTTAGAATCATCTTCTAAAATAAGAGTATTATTAAAATCATAATAAGTATCTTTATCCAGAAGGTTTAGAAGAATATTTCTTACTTTTAAATAATCCATATTAGAATCTTTACTTTCATTAAGTAAATAAGTAGTAGTAAATGTGTTATATATCTTATTTTTTAAAAGATATAGCATTTCTTTATATGTCATATAAAATCACCTTGTTTTATAGTTTAGCACTTTTATAGGGTTTAAAACTGTAAAAAAACTGTAATTTTTTGAAATATAAACTAGATAATTTTAACTAAAAAATATTATACAAACATTTGTTGCATAAGTCCTTTTTTTGTTCTTGTAGTTTATTTAGTTCTTTAACTTCTAATTCGATTTTATTGTTAAATATTCTAAAAATATAAGAATACTTATTTTGTTTTTCTATATTTGGAAGTCCTATTTCTATTTCACATAAATCAGAAAAATTCAAAGTATTTCTTACACAACCCTCAAATTTTGATATAGTTTCCTTTCTAAAATATTTGGAATTAAACCATTCTAATAAATATTGATTATCTTGCGAAGTAGTAAAACATTCATATAACGGACTAACAATACTTACTTTATCATTTGTTTTTAATGCCAATGATCCAACATTTAATCTTGAAGGATTATATCCAAATACGCCTTTTTCAACAATGTAATAATTACTTAAATTTTTACTGGCTATCTTCCTATCTTCAAATTGTTCAGACTGAGAAACAAATCCATATTTATTGCTAATACTTTCTACATATTTTACAGAACTATTTTTATTTTTCTTATTCTATTTGATCAATATATCTTTTAATTTGAAAAATTCATCATAATCTTTAAATATTTGATTTTTTGTGTACAATTTAAATAAAAAAAGGATTACTTGTTTCAACATTTTCTAACAAAATGAGAAATGCAACAATTGAAAAAGCTATATTAAAAGGAAAAGCTGGTGGTACACCTAAGTCATCAATACCAGAATATTATAACGGGAACATACCATTTCTTAGTATTTCTGATATTAGTGCCCAAGACAAATATATTAAATATACTGAAAAATATATTTCTGAACTCGGCTTAAAAAATTCTTCAGCTTGGATAGTTCCTGAAAATAGCATTATACTATCTATGTACGCTTCATATGGATTGCCGTGTATAAGCAAAATACGACTATCAACAAGTCAAGCAATCTATATCATGATTTTAAAAGGTAAAGTCGACATTGAATTTATTTACTACTATTTATATTATTTAAAAATAATTAATTATTATGATAAGCTCGTTTCCACCGGGACACATCCGAATTTAAATGCTGAAAAAATTAATAAAATAAATATTTATTGTCCAAACTATAATATTCAAAAAAGCATATCTCAAATATTCATAAATATCGACAATAAAATATTACTAGAAAAAAATAAACTAATAAAATTACAAGAACTAAAAAAAGGACTTATGCAAAGTATGTTTGTATAAATCCTTTTTTAATTTTATAGCTCTTCTAGTCCTAATTCTTTTAAGTAAACATTAAGTTCTTTATCTACTTCCGCCATTTCTTTATCAATATCTTTAAGTTCTTGTTGAACTGCTTTAATGTCTATCTCTTCTTCCTCTTCAAAAGTATCTACATATCTAGGAATATTTAAGTTATAATCATTTTCTTTTATTTCAGACAGTGGAGCAACATGACAGTATTTTTCTATTTCAACTTTATTTTTATAAGCTTCAATGATTTTATCAACATCTTCATCTCTTAATCTGTTTTGATTCTTTCCAGCCTCAAAATCTTTTGAGGCATAAATAAATAAAATATTATCTTCATTTTCTCTACATTTTTTAAATACTAATATACATGTTGGAATACTTGCTCCATAAAATATATTAGCCGGTAAACCAATTACGGCATCTAAATAATTTTTTTCTTCAATTAAATATTTTCTAATTACTCCTTCTGCCGCTCCTCTAAATAAAACTCCGTGAGGAAGAACCACTGCCATAGTTCCATTATCAGATAATTGGTATATCATGTGTTGAATAAAGGCAAAGTCTGCCTTTGATTTTGGTGCTAATTTACCATAAGCACTAAACCTTTCATCTTTCATAAACTTAGGATCAGCACTCCAATTTGCTGAATATGGAGGATTGGCAACTATTGCATCAAATTTCATATCTAAATGTCTAGGTCTTCCCAAAGTATCATCATTTTTAATATCAAAATGTTTAAATGAAACTCCATGTAATAGCATATTCATTCGAGCCAAGTTGTAAGTTGTAGAATTAAATTCTTGCCCATAATATGAACTTACTTTACATTCCTTACCACCCCTTAAAAGTAATGAACCCGATCCGCAAGTAGGATCTATGACAACGCTATTCTTAATACAACAAAAAATTGTGAGTGAATAGGATTTCAACTTGGTAATAAGAAAAAATTTGTGAGTGTTTAGGATTTAAAGGCAAAAAAAAGAACAAACCATTTCTGATTTGCTCATATCACTATTCCTACAACTTGTAATTTAGCGAATAGTATGTGCTGTAATTATCGTATAACTATATGAGTTAATAGTTATCTTTATATTATCTATTTCACAATACCAATTCTTACCTTGCTTATAGATATTACAATTCTTGTCTAAAACTTTATTTTTACAATGTTCAACTACATCATTTGTATCTATTTTAAGATTTTTCTTAATTCTATCAATACCCATTTCAGTAGTATGAACTTTATCTATATTTGATAACAATACTTCTTTATCCATATACTATCAACTCCTTAAATTGTAATTTTATAGTTACCTATTATTTTTTTATTATTGTATTCAAACTATTTATAAACTCTTTTCTTCTCACAATGGTTGCAATTATAACAAACAAAGAATATATCAAGTTTCCTATAAATGGTTGTGCATTAAATTCTGTTGTCAAAGAAGCACTAATGCAAAAGAATATAATAGCCAATGCTAATACTATCCAGTTTGAATTTTTTATCCTATTTATATACAAATAGCCTAATGGTATATATATAATACCTACTAATAATTTTACAATATAATCTGGAATATTGGGTAAACCAAATATCATATTAAGTCCACTACCATTAAATACTAATGACAACAATACAATAATCCCTCCAAATATATAAAATCCTCCTATAAATGTTATGACTTTTGATTCTTTCATATTTTCTTTCTCCAATCTAAACAAAAAATTACTATTTGTCGGAATAACTTATTAAATATCTAATTGTTTCTTTTCTCCTGTTACTTTATCTACAGCATAATAAATTGTATATTCATGTGCTGGTTTTGGGTTAAAGAATTTAGATTCAATATTATATTTATTTCTGCATTCTTCGCATTCAAAGTATGGAGTATTTTCTTCTATTCTATTCCAATCATCCATTCTTGTTTCTTGTACAAGTTTTCCTTTTCCACATAAGCAAGGTTTTGTTCTTTTTGTTGTATCCCAACTCATATTCACACCTCCAAATTATTCAACATTTTTCTTTTGTTAATTATATCATGAAATTAAGTATTAAAGACAATTTCTCACATATTTAATACATATTAAATACTTTTGACTTCTTTGTTTTAACAAGAAAAAAACGCCTAAAAAAGGCCAGATTAAACATTAAAAAGCAATATGAAGTAAATTTAGAATAATGCCTATTATTATACTAATAAGATAAGTTAAACCAATAATAATAAAGTTTTCTCTCTTATCTTTATTAGTTTTAAATAAGATTACTAAAGCAATACCAGAATTAGTTAAAAGACCACTTATCATAGAGCCAAATGATATAGATGATGCTAAATATAACTTAGTTATAACAATACTAGAAGCACAGTTAGGTATTAATCCAATAAGACTAGTAATAAGAGGACTTAAGAAACTATTTTGTAAAAAGATATTATTTAAAATACTATTTAAACTAAATTCAAAAATGAAATTTAAAACTATATTAATAATTAATATAAATAAAGTAATATTTAAAGTATGTTTAAAGGCGGATATTAAAAGATGCTCTTCACAATGACAATGTTCTTCTTCACAGACTTCATAATGAGTTTTTATCTTTTTAGGTCTAAGCCAATCTATTATAAAACCACTTATTAAACCAACGATAAATTTTATTCCTATAATAATTAAAATTAATTTTATACCAACATTCTCACTTAACAAAATGGGTATCATTTCATCACTAGTACTTAGAAAAACACTAATTAAAGTTCCCATAGTAATTATACCTGTTACATAAAGATTAGTAGCAATACTAGCAATACCACATTGGGGAATAATACCTAGAAGACTACCAAATAAAGGACCTAGATGACCGGCTTTTTCTAATTTTTGATTAGAATTAATTTTGTGTTCTAAAATTTCGATTATAATAAAAGAAATAAGTAAAAAAGGAAATACTTTTATAGTATCTATTAACCCATCTAATAATACATCTAACATAAAAATCACTTCTTTCGTAAGAAAATTATATATTAAATACCCAAAAAACGCAAGATAAGTACTTGCATTAATTTATGGTTTGTGTTAGAATTTTTCTTGTACGAACGAGTATGTCTCCTTAGCTCAGTTGGTAGAGCAACTGACTCTTAATCAGTGGGTCTAGGGTTCGAATCCCTAAGGGGACAC
>CAKOMC010000005.1 GCA_934096535.1 uncultured Bacilli bacterium
TTTCATAGAGTTTTTAACTCTATGAAAAATGGCTTTTTTAGAGCAAAATTAACTGATATAACAAAAAATATATGGGAAATGAGTTCCCATATATTTTTTTGCTTTATATATATAAATAATGAAAATAACTATTATGACTTATTATGTTTATAAGATATAGGATAGATTACCTTAATTTTGATTAGATTTCAAGCATTTTTACTTAAAATAGTTTTTAATTTAGAGCCATTTTTTAAAACCACAAAGAAAATATTTAGAGCTTCACTGATAACAAGACCATATAAACCAATATGCAGTAAACTAAAAATAAATAAAGACGATAATTTTAAAAATACCCCAATAGTAGTAGTTTTTAAAGTATATGAGCCATAGCCTAAACCTTGTAAGATACTAGAAATAGGAGCTTCTAAATAATAAAAAGTAAAGAAAGGACTTAGAGCTAAAATGTAATTAGCGCCCAAATTAGTATTGTAAATAAGACCAAGTAAAAACTTGCGAAAAATGGTTACTAAAATAACGGTAATTAGACCAATAAGACCAGAAATAAAAATAGCTTGCTTAGTACGAATTCTTACTAAATCATACTTTTTTTGACTATAAAATTTAGATACTTCCGGAATAATACTAGTACAAATAGCTTGGATTAGAAAAGAAGGCATTAAAAGAAGAGCTAGGCTATAACTATTATAAATACCATATTCTAAGACAAAAAAAGAAGAAGAGTAACCAATATATAGTAGGGTATTAGAAAGAATAATAGGTTCAAAAAAGTAACCAATATTACCAATGATACGACTAGAAACTAAAGGTATAGAAGTTCCTAATAAACTTTTAAAAATAGAAGGATTATAAGAAATATTCGTTAAATTTAATTTAGTATTTTTAGGAAGCAAGAATAAAAAAGTAATGATACTAGCTGCTTCAGTTACGATATTAAGAAGTAAGAAAGACATAATTCCTAAGACTAAGTTTTTCTTAACTAAACTAGGTAAAATAAAAATAATAAATAAAAGTCGAATAGTTTGTTCGATACAATTAGAAATGTTATTAGGAAGCATTCTTTGCTTACCATAAAAATACCCCTTTAAAGTACAGGCTAGAGCCATATTAGGCATGGCAAGAGAGGCGGCAATAATTAAAAGCTTAGTTCTTGGTTCATGCAAAAGACTATTACTAATAAAATCACTACTTAAGATAATAGTAATTACACAAATAAAATTTAAAATAAGTAAAAAAACAATACCTTGTTCAATGATTTTTCGACTTCTAGTTTTACCTTCCGCAATAAGTTTAGAAATGGCTTGAGGCATACCAAAACCTGCAATAGTAACCATTAAAGAAAAGAAAGGCATAATAAGACTGTAAAGACTAATTCCCTCTGTACCTAAAATGCGGGTATAGAGAATTTTTATAATGAAACTTAGAATTTTAACAACGAAACCACCGCCACATAAAATAAGGGTACTAATAAGAAACTTGTTTTTTTGCAATCTTATCACCTATATAAATATTATGAAGATTTTCCCTTCAAAATTACTGCGTTTTAGTTTATAATAATTAAGAAGGACATCAGGTGATTATTTATGGATTATGAATTTACAAGTGTCTTAGATTTGAAGGCTCATATTAAACCAGCCCTAGATTCCAAGGTAAAAGAAATGCAAAGAAAAAATATTAAATATGTTAATCAAGATGATATTTTTGAATACTTAAGAAATAATGTGTGGCCATTAAAAAATAATTTGACATTATATAATATAGTTGATGATATTTTAAATACCAATAATGAAGTGTTTTGTGATTATGTAGTAAGCAAAAAGAAAAAAAATTAAATTGTGGCTTTGAAAAATTACAGGAGTGATTGCAATGGAGATAACAAAAAGAAAATATAAAGAAGTTACTTATGAAGAATTGTTAGAAAAATTAAAAACTTATATTAAAGATGAAGAAGAACTAAAAACGATTGATAGGGCATATACTTTTGCTATGACTCATCATGCTGGTAAAAAGCGTAAAAGTGGCGATGATTATATTAGCCATCCCGTAAATGTTGCTTATATTTTGACATCTTTAAATGCTGATTATATTACTATTTCTTCAGCACTTTTACATGAAGTAGTAAACCATGGTGGTGCTACAACAAAAGAAGTAGAAGAAAATTTTGGCGAAGAGATTGGCAGTATTGTTAGTAGTATTTCCAAAATAAATAAATTAACTTTATCTGATGACAAAGAGGCTAGTGCGATTAATTTAAGAAAAGTTTTAGTTGGTTTATCTTCCGATGTTCGAGTACTTTTTGTAAAACTGGCTGACCGCTTACATAACATGCGTACCATTTGGGCACTTGATCCTGAAGCCCAAAAAGCAAAAGCTAATGAGACGATTTCGGTTTTAATTCCTATTGCCCATCGTTTAGGTATTAATAAAATTAAAGCCGAACTCGAAGACTTATCATTATATTATACTAAACCTGATGTTTATCAGGATATTGAAGAAAAGTTAAATAATGAAAGTACCAAATTAAACGAAGAGCTAGAGTTAATGAAGAATGAACTTATAGAAATTATGAACGAAAATAATATTCATTTTCATATTAAAGCTCGCGTTAAAAGTGTCCATAGTATTTATGAAAAAATGGCTAAAGGTAAAAAATGGAATGAAATTTATGATATTTTAGCTTTAAGAATTATAGTTGATACTGTTAGTGATTGTTATCTGGCTATCGGTTTAATCCATGCAAAATTTAGACCGTTACCAAAGCGATTTAAAGATTATATTGCGATGCCTAAAGAAAATATGTATCAATCCCTACATACTTCTATTTTTGGACCTCATGGCTATGTTTACGAAGTTCAGATTAGAACCACCGAAATGGACGAAGTTGCCGAAAAAGGTATTGCTAGCCACTGGTCGTATAAGGAACATACAAAAGGTGGAGTTGTTAATGTTTTTGAACAAAAATTAGAAATGTTTAGAAACTTAATTGAACAACACAGTGATGATTTAAGTAACAGCGAATTAAAGAAAGAACTAAATGAAGAAGCCTTAGGTAAAATGATTTATTGTTTTACACCCAAAGGCGATGTCGTAGAGCTTCCTGTTAATTCAACACCGATTGATTTTGCATACCGTATTCACTCAAAAGTTGGAGATACTTGTGTGGGAGCTATCGTTAACGAAGTCATGGTACCTTTAAATAAGCCTCTAGAAGATGGGGATATTGTCTCTATTAAAACCAGTAAAGATGCCAGCCCTTCAAAAGAATGGTTAAATATTGTTAAAACCAGTCAAGCTAAGAATAAAATTAAATCATACTTTTCTAAGATTGACCGTGAAGAATATATTAAACGCGGAGAAGATTTACTAGAAAAAGAAATTCGTCGTCGTATATTAACAATTAGTGATGTTCTAGCAACAGAAAGAATAGAGAAAGTTTGTAAAGATTTAAAACTAGATGACTTAGAAGATATTTACTTATCAATTGGTTCTTTAAGATTTACTCCATCCTATATAATTAATATGGCTTATGAAGATAAGAAAGATGTTCATGATATTTTAATTGAAAAGATAGGTCGGAAGAGTGAAAATATCAATTATAAGAGTGATATTATAGTAGCCGGTAGCGGGGATATAAAAGTTAATATTGCTAAATGTTGTAAGCCAATTAAAGGTGATGAAATAATTGGTTATATTACCAAAGGAGAAGGCATTACTGTTCATAAAAAAGATTGTCCTAATGTTTCTAATACTAATCGTTTAATTGAAGTAAGCTGGAATGATACAAATAGTACTTATTACTTTACAGATATTTTAATAAGTACAATTAATAATAAAAATTATCTTTATGATATTGTAAGTCTAGCAAAAGAAAAAGATATCTATATCGATGCCGTTAGTAGTAAAGAAGAAGATAATTTAACGAAGTATAAAATTACTTTGAAAATAAAAAATATTAAAGAATTAGATAGCTTAATAAATGCCTTAAATATGTGTAGTTATGTAATTAAAGTAGAAAGAGTTAAGAACTAATGAAAGTAGTAGTGCAAAGAGCAGGTACCTCAAGTGTCAAAGTTAATGAAAATATTGTAGGTAACATAAATTCAGGCTTAGTTTTATTAGTAGGATTTACGGATACTGATACTATTGAGACGCTTAAGTTTATGGCAAAAAAGATAGTAAATTTACGCATATTTCCTGATGAGGAAGGCATAATGAATAAGAGTATTTTAGATTATGGCGGGGCTATTTTAAGTATTTCGCAATTTACTTTATATGGTGATGCTACAAAAGGTAATAGACCAAGTTATATTAAAGCCGCTAAGGGAGAAATATCAAAACCTTTATATGATAAATTTAATGAATTATTAAGAGAATATGTCAAAGTGGAAACCGGAATTTTTGGGGCTGATATGGAAGTTAATATAACTAATATTGGGCCAACAACTATTTTATTAGAAAAAGAATAAGGAGGATAAATATGTATGATGATTCAGCTGGAGCCATGTATGAGCAAGAGGAATATGCTCGTAAAGAAGCTTTAAGAAGAAAAAAATTATTAATAAGAAGAATTGTGGTAGTAAGTACAATTTTGGTTGTATCTTTGTATACTATTTTCTTTTTAGTAGACCAAAGTCGTTTTAAAAAGGGGCAAAAACCCTTAATAACATTTAAAGAAGTAACCAAAACCTATAATGATGGGACGGTAACATCGCGTTATGGATTAGGTTGGGTCTTTCGCGAATATAATCGTGAGTCCTTACTTGATACAGAAATGGTACCCTTTTGGAAAAGAATTAGACAAGATTATGATGCCGCAACGACTGTTGATTCTAACTTGCCACAAGTTGTTACGGGATATGAAGTACCTGATAATCCTGATGAATTAGAAAAAGTTGATGGCGTTATCTTTTTATATGACGGAGGTCATTTGCTTGATACTTATAAATGTATTTTAAGTGATACTGATTGTGAAATAGCAACTTCTTATCTTTACAGTGATGAGGTAAGTGGGATGTATGATGTTAAAATGAGTATTGTTGATAAAAGATATGCTTTTATAAGAGAATATCAAGATAAAGGAACCGAAAATGAAACAAGTTATGTCTTATTATATGATATAAAAAATAAACAAATACTAGCTAAATATGAGGATATTCATTATTCAAAAAGAGAAAATGGTAAAGGCATTATTGATTCTTCTAAATATATAATTAAGAAAAACGGTTTATGGGGAATCGATCAAGTTATTAATGGTCGAGTTAGCAATGTTTTAGATTATCGTTATTATGGAATCAATTTCTACTTTAATAGTAAAAAATATGTTTTAAAAAGTGATGAAGGATATCAAATTTATGATATAAATGCTAATAGTTTTAGTAACTTCATTACAGATAAAATAGAAGATATAGTTGGTAGCGGTACCAATACTTTCTATACGACAAAGACGGTTAATAATGATGGTGTTTTCTATACTCTATATAATGCTAATACTTTAGAAAGCGTTTTAGACAATACGGCTTCTTATATTGAATTACATAATGGCTTTATTGCTTATGTACGCGATAATAAACTATATTTAAGTGATTTTTCGGGTAATAATCTTTTAGATAGAGAAATACCCCTATACTTTAATAATTATAATGGTTCAGGCGTTAAGGCCTTTACGGTTGAAATTTTAGGTAATCAATTAAGAATTGCAACTCCTAAGACGAATGAACAGACACATTATGTTACTGAATATTATTTTGATAGTGTTACTTATTCATTTATTAGAACTAGAGAAAATGTTAAAGAAACGGTAGAGTAGTCTTAATTAGTATTTTATCTTTTAAAAAGATTGAAAAAGTCTTTAAAAATTAAAGATATATAAGGACGAAGAATTGACTAAAAATTAGAAAGTCATTATAATAATGGATAAATAAATTGTTATGTAGTAGGAAATCTAGTATGTAATGATACTAGGTTTTTACTTTTAGAAAAGAGGATAAAGATGATAATTAAACAAAAAGGAACTATTGATATTTATGGAGATGAGGCTCTTAGATGGCAATATGTAGAGAGTCTAATTAAAGACCTTTGTCAAACTTATAATTATGGTTGGATTAGAACGCCTGTATTTGAAGCAACCGAATTATTTCACCGCGGTGTTGGAGAAACAACCGATATTGTAACCAAAGAAACATATGATTTTAAAGATAGAGGCGAAAGAAATATTACTTTAAGACCAGAAGGTACGGCGGGAGTAGTTAGAAGTTATATTGAAAATAAAATGTATGGAAGCGCTACACAACCCGTTAAATTCTTCTATTTAGAGCCAATGTATCGTTATGAAAGACCACAAAGTGGGAGACTAAGAGAGTTTAGTCAGTTTGGCTGTGAAGTAATTGGGTGTGATGATGCTTATATCGATGCTGAAATAATTTCTATTCCTGTTAATCTTTTTAAAACGCTAGGACTTCGTAATGTTAAAGTAGAGCTTAATTCTTTAGGCGATAAAGAATCTCGTGATAATTATCGTAAAGCTTTAATTAACTATTTAAAACCACATATTGGTGAATTATGTGAAGACTGCCAAGTAAGATTAGAAAAAAATCCTTTAAGAATCTTAGATTGCAAAATTGATGGGGACAATGAAATTATTAAGAATGCTCCTAAAACGATTGATTACTTAACTGCTGAGGCTAAAAAAAGATTTGAAGCTGTTAAACATTATTTAGATGTTATGGAAATTGATTATGAAGTAAATCCTAAAATAGTTAGAGGACTTGATTATTATAATCATACAGTTTTTGAAATTATGGCCGATATTGATACCATGGGAAGCCAAAGTACTTTAGCAGCCGGTGGGCGTTATAATGGCATGATTGAAACTTTAGGAGGTCCAAGTACCCCAGCAATCGGCTTTGCATGCGGTCTTGATAGATTAATGCTTGCCTTAGCAAAGGAAGATATTGAATTGCCAATTAAAAACTGGGTTGATGCTTATATTATGTATGTTTCTGATACAGAAAAAGACTATGCTGTAAATATTTGTCAAACCCTAAGATTAAGTGGTTTTGATATTGAAATGGAAAATATGGGGAGAAGTTTGAAAGCTCAATTTAAACAAGCAGACCGCTTAAACTCTAAATTCTTAATCATTCTAAATGATGAAGATATTAGAAATAAAACAATTAAGATTAAAGATAATGTAACTAAAGAAGAAACAACAATTAATGAAGATGAATTAGTGGATTATATAAACATGAATATGTAGGAGATAAATATGATACATTTTACAAAAGAAATGGTTGATAGTTATGCTGATAAATTGCTTATTGGTTTAACTGAAGAAGAAAATAAAATGGTTTTAGACGAGTTTGCCGAAATAGATCGTAATATTAATATTATAAATGCTATTCCTAATATTAAAGATATCGAGCCCATGAGTTATTGTCTTGATAATATGGAATGCTGCTTAAATGATGATAAGGCAGAAGAAACTGTACCAATTGAAGAATTGTTGCGTAATAGTGGTAAAACAGTTGGTAGAGAAGTTGAAGTAGTAAAGGTTGTTGGTGAAAATGTATAATGAATTAGACATAGTAAAATTACATGAAATGCTAAAAAGTGGCGAAATTACTTCGGAAGAATTAGTCCAAGAATCCTTAAAAAAGTCAAAAGATATTGAAGAAAAATGTAATGCTTTTGCTCTTATTTTAGATGATGCAAAGGGCAAAATGGTAACTGATAATTTACTTAGTGGTATTCCTTATGGCATTAAAGATAACTATTCAACAAAAGATATTGAATCATGTGCCTCAAGTAATACTCTAACTGGTTATGTTCCCTTTTTTGATGCAACAGTTATTGAAAAATTGAAGAATGCGGGAGCGGTGGCCACTAATAAGACTGCCATGGATGAATTTGGAATGGGAGGAACTGGAACTACCGCTAAAACGGGAACTATTAGAAATCCTTGGGATACCAGAAGAATGTGTGCTGGTTCTTCAAGTGGTTCGGCAGCGGCCGTTGCAGCTGGTGTTTATCCTTACGCCTTAGGAAGTGATACCGGAGATTCTATTCGTAAACCGGCGGCTTATTGTGGTATTGTTGGGTATAAACCAACTTATGGAATGATTTCCCGATACGGTTTATTTCCTTTTGCATCAAGTCTAGATCATTGTGGGGTTTTAACCAGAAATGTTACGGATGCGGCCATTGTAACTGATGTTATTAAAGGTCAAGATGAAAAAGATATGACTTCTTGGGATAGTAGCAAAATTAATTTATATGCTCATTTAAAAGATGATTTAAAGACCAGAAAACTATGCTATATTAAAGAAATTGTTTCTTTAGATAATTATGAGACCCCAAGCGAAGAACTAAAGAGTCATTTAAATAACTTTATGAGTGTTGTAGAAAATTTAAAAAAATTAGGCGTTAAAATTGAGGAAGTAAGCGTTGATAAAACTTTACTTGATGCAGTTGCCTCTTGCTATGTAGTAATTTCTTGTGCTGAGGCCACATCCAATATGTCTAATTTAACAGGCATTAACTTCGGTCCAAGAGGATGTGCTAATAACATCTATGAAGCTATGAAAGACCACCGTACTAAAGGTTTTTCCCCATTAATTAAGAGAAGATTTGTTATTGGTTCATATGTTTTGCAAAGAGAAAACCAAGATAAATATTTTAACAATGCTAAACGCGTTCGCCGATTAATCGTTAATAAATGGAAAGAATTATTTAAAGATTATGATGCTGTTATTTTGCCAGTTGGTAGTGGTCCCGCCCCTTTCTTAGAAAAATCGCAAAACACTTTAGCAGGTGGTTCTAAAATTTTAGAAGAGCATTTACAAATTGGTAATTTTGGCGGTTTCCCATCAATAACTATCCCCGATGGTTTTGTAAGTGGTTTACCAGTTGGCCTAAATATAACCGGTAATTGTTATGATGACCAAACAGTTTTAAATATTGCTTATGGAATTGAAAAAACAATGAATTATAAAAATCAAATTGCTAAGGAGGTTACTCATGAATAACGATTTACAACTTGTAGTGGGAATTGAAATGCACTGTGAATTAAAAAGCCATGCCAAAGCCTTTTCCAAAGGTATAAATGGTTTTAGCGATACCGCTAATGTCTTTGTTTCTCCAGTTGATATGGCATTTCCAGGAACTTTACCAATTGTTAATAAAAAATGTGTTGGTCATGCCATTAAAATGGCACATATCTTGAATTGTAAAATAGCTGAGGTTATGCAATTTGACCGTAAAAACTATTATTATCCAGATTTACCTAAAGGTTATCAGATTACTCAATGTACTAATCCTGTAGGTATAAATGGTAAATTAGAAATACCTGTAGATGATAGGACTATTGAAGTTTTAATTCATGATATCCATTTAGAAGAAGATTCCGCCAGTTTAGACCATTTTGCCAAAATGACAACTATCGATTATAACCGTGCTGGGGTACCACTTTTAGAAATTGTTACGGAACCTTGTTTTAATTCAGCTAAAGAAGTTATTGCTTTTCTAGAGTATATTCGAGATTGTTATCGCTATTGTGATATTTCTGATGCTGATACTAAAAAAGGTCAAATTAGATGCGATGTTAATATCAATCTAAGAAAAGACGGTAAATATGTAACCCCAAGAGTAGAAGTTAAAAATGTTAATGGCTTTCAAAATATCGAGGCAGCTATTAAATATGAAGAAGAAAGACAAAGAGAAGCCTATTTAAATAATAAAGGAGAACAATTAGTTCAGGAAACGAGAAGATTTGATGAAGATACTAATACGACTATAAGTATGCGTACTAAAGAAGATGCTATCGATTATAAGTACTTCTTAGATCCCAATATTCCTCCTTATAAACTAGAAGAAAATTGGATAAAAGAATTAATTGCGGAAATTCCTAAATTACCATTAGAGCGTAAAAAACATTATATGAATGATTTAGGCCTTAATGAGTATGATGCTAGTATTCTTATTAAAGATAGAAATATTGCCGATTACTTTGAAAAATGTGTTATAATAGATATAGATTCTAAAGTAGCTGCAAACTGGATAACAGTAAATATTGTTACAGAACTAAATAAAACTAGCGAAAGTATCGATAATTTCTTTATTACTCCAGAAAGGTTAAAGCAAATTACTGAAGCAGTTAAAGATAATATCTTATCAAGTAAACAAGCAAAAGAAGTATTTGCTAAAGCCCTAGAAAGCAAAAAAGAACCAAAAGAATTTATATCAAAAGATAATGCCCAAATTTCCGATGAAGAAACTTTAAGAACAATGATTAAAGAAATAATTGCTAATAATAAAGAACAGCAACAAGCTTATTTAAATGGTCGTAGTAACTTATTTGATTACTTTGTTGGTCAAGTAATGAAGCAAACTAAAGGAAAAGCTAATCCTGTTATGACCAAACAAATCTTAAAAGAAGAATTAGAAAAATAATATTAAAAATAGCAAATAATGTATTAAAGAATAAATTATGGGTATAAGAAAATTAAGACTAGGAGGTCTTTGATGAAAAAGAAAGTAATATATTTAAGCCTACTTGTAGTGGCCTTAGGTATAATTATAATCCCAATTAATATAAA
Source organism: uncultured Bacilli bacterium (assembly GCA_934096535.1). Taxonomy (GTDB): domain Bacteria; phylum Bacillota_I; class Bacilli_A; order RF39; family UBA660; genus CAG-605. The sequence continues at coordinate 10,593 of CAKOMC010000005.1, forward strand.
GATTAAAAAAGCAAATGTATATGAAAGTATGGTTGTCGTACCAGATATTGATTCTTATAAAACCTTAACCCTTGAGGATATAGCTACTAATCAAATTAACGAAAATGTTGAAAAGAAAAAAACCACTTATGAATTTTATGCTACTATGTTTGGGATTGATTATGATACCTTGATAACGGAAATAAGAAATGATAATAAAACAGCTTTTAATGAACTTGATTTATTGCAAACTGGTAATAATAAGGCTTCCTTTGATGCTTCATTATTAGAATTTATTGCTAACTTGGAAAGTAGAAAAAGTGAACTATTTAAAAGAGATTATACCTATAAAAATTGTAGTAAAGAATATATTTATAATCTAATTGAATACTTTGTTTCTTTAAATCCTAGTGTAGATGTTCAAACAGCCAAAGCCATTACTTGGATAGAAACTGGTAACTTAGGAGCTCAAAGTATGTTAAATAAAAATAATGTTTTTGGAGGCATGAGTGGTGGTCGCTTAACCAGCTATTCCTCTATTGAATATGGCGTTTACAAATACATTACACTATTAAAAAAAGGATATTTTGATCAAGGTTTGCGTACCGTTGAACAAATTGGCTATAAATATAATCCTACCGTAGTAGGTGGCGTAAAAATGGCAAATCCAACTTGGGTTAGTAATGTCAATGCTTACCGCAATAAATTTAGTAGTAATATCGTTATAGATTCTGTAGAAAAATTATTAAACTTATAGAAAGATTGCTTACTTTAGTAATCTTTTTTTCTTGAAAGAATAACTATAAATAGAAATTAAAAAAATAAATATAAGTCCAAAAGATAGATTTTAATTAGTAAATTAATTATAATATTAAATTTTAGATTTATTTAGACTTAATAGTAAAAAATATTTAACTTTTATGAAGCAAAATGGTATAATTTATCTATAAGAATAGAGGAGAATTAAAATGTTTGGAAAAATAAAATACATAACTGAAGGTGAAGCTCACGTTGAATCTTTAGTGCAACCCGGTCAAGATGTTGACTTAATGAATAATAATGTTGTTTTTGAAGCCGAAAATCAAAGAATTTTGGGAGAAGTCGAAGAAGTAAACAATGATATTATTAAAATTAGATTTTTAGGAGAATTTATTGGTGATAAATATGTTAGCGGGGTTATTAGAAAACCCGTACTATCTTCTAATATTAGACAAATAAATGATGAGGAATTAAAAAGTTTAATGGGTTCTTATAGTGATAAAACTTTTATTTTAGGACAATCAGCTATTTATAAAGGACATACAGTTTATGTTGATATTAATGATTTATTATCAAACCACATGGCGATTTTTGGAAACTCTGGTTCTGGTAAATCATGCGGTGTTTCAAGAATGGTTCAAAACCTATTCTCAAATCCAGATTTTATCGCTTATAATGCCAATATTTTTATTTTTGATGCTTATGGCGAATATAAAACGGCTTTTTCAAAGTTAAATGAATTAAATCCTAACTATAGTTATAAATTCATTACAACTAATCCAACGGATCCAACCGACCAAAGATTAGCGCTACCGGTACATCTACTTACTTTAGATGATATGACATTACTTTTACAAGTATCTAGTCATACTCAGATACCAATTATCGAAAGAGCTTTAAAACTTGCCAAAGTATTTGCTGATGTATCAGATGAAGCAACCATGTATAAAAATCATTTAATTGCAAAAGCATTGCTAGCTATCTTATTTAGTAATGAAACTACTAAAGAAAAGAAAAATGAAGTTTTCCAAGTTATTCAAGTTTGCCATACAAATGAATTTAACTTTGATACTGATATTCCAGGAGTAGGTTATACTAGAAAATTTAGTGATTGCTTTGAAATCGATTCTCATGGTAATTTTGGGGAGTCAGTATTAATTAATGAATATATTTTAAAGTTTATTAACGAGGATTTAGAAGGTAAAATCATGACAAAACCCGTTTATTATACTTTAAAAGATTTTGCCAGTGCCTTAGAATTTACTTTAATTAGTGAAGGATTCCTACATAATGAAGCTATTAGGGATGATGCTAGTATTTTAAAGGTAAGATTAAATTCTATTTTGAATAGTAATGTTGGTAGCTATTTTAACTATCCTAATTATATTACTTTAGAACAATACATTGCCTCTTTAGTAGCTACTCCAAATCGTAAAAAAGCCCAGATAATTAATATTAACTTAGAAGATATGGATGATACTTATGCCAAAGTTATAGTTAAAATTTATGCTCGTATGTTCTTTGAGTTTGCCAAGTCGCGTACCCAAAGAGCAAGTATACCATTCCATTTATTCTTAGAAGAAGCCCATCGCTATGTTTCTAAAGATGCGGATACTTTCCTTTTAGGTTATAATATCTTTGAGCGTATTGCGAAAGAAGGTCGTAAATATGGTGTTCTTTTAAATATTATCTCGCAGCGTCCAGTTGAAATAAGCGATACCGTTATTTCCCAATGTAGTAACTTCTTGATATTTAAAATGACTCACCCTAAAGATATTGAGTATATTAGAACAATGCTTCCTAATATTAGTCAAGATGTTATTGAAAAGCAAAAAGTATTACAGCCAGGTAACTGTGTCGGTTTCGGTGGAGCCTTTAAATTACCAATGATTATTAAACTAGAAATGCCAAATCCAATGCCATATTCAACTAACTGTAATGTTAATGAAAGATGGAAAATACATGCTAATTAATAACGGATTAAAAAGATTAAATTAATTAAAATTAGAAGATAAAAAGACTAAAAAAGGGAAAATAAAATAGCTAAAAAAGCGATATTTTAGGAACTTTTAGAAAAATACTTGCTTCTAAAACTATGATATGATACACTTAAATTACCAAAGGAAAATTGGTTTATTTACATAAAACCGAGTAAGTGATTATACGGGAATCTAATTAGACTGTGGTGTTGAAGACTAAGACTTTTGTACTTAGAATCCTAAAACAGTTTATGTGTATACCCACCTGCGATAAGCGGGCTTTTATCACAATAGACCAACCCTTTGGTTTTTATATGCTTAAAAATATTTTATTACTATAAATATATTAATTTTAAATAGGTTTATTAATTTTAAATTGTTAATAAATAATAGATGATTGGTAGTTAAATTAATTATAAAAAAGGGAGGATAACATGGAACAATATGCACGAATACTTAAATTAATTGATGAAGAGACTTTAAAGAAAATTCAGGATAAAAAAATAATTATTGTTGGCGTTGGCGGAGTAGGAGGGTTTGCCCTAGAAGCTTTAACTCGTTTTGGAATTACGAATATTACTATTATTGATAATGATACTGTTGATATTACTAACTTAAATAGACAAATAATTAGTAATCACGAAGTAATAAATGAAAATAAAACAACTGTTGCTAAAAAAAGAATGATTAGTATAAATCCAGAGGGAAATTTTATGGATTATAATATCTTTTTAAATCAAGATAATTTAGAAGAATTTATTTCTGATGACACTGACTACATATTAGACTGTTGTGATACCGTTACCACTAAAATAGCATTGATAAAATATGCTAAAAGTAAAGATATCCCCATAATTTGTGCCATGGGAACTGGTAATCGTTTGGATCCTACAAAATTAATTGTAACTGATATTTATAAAACAAATAATGATCCTTTAGCTAAAATTATGCGTAAACTTTGTAAGGATAATAAAATTAAAAAGTTAGATGTGGTTACAAGTTATGAACTACCAGTAAAGATTCATGATAGGACCGTAGGTTCAACGCCTTTTGTTCCTAGTGTGGCTGGTATTTATATGGCAAGTTTCGTTGTTAATAAGTGGTTAAAAGAAATTAATTAAATCAGCCTATAGAATAATATTTTTTTAAAAGAAATTGCAAAATAAAAAGAAATTAATTAAAAGCTAATTAGTTTCTTTTTTCATTTCTTGATTGCCTAAGTTAAGAGAATCTTCATATTTACTGCGTCTTGGATAATAATATTTTTTATTTTTTACATTATCAGGCAAATACTGCTGCTTAACCCAATATTTAGGGTAATCATGCGGATATTTATAATTAGGAGAACTAGTTTTAATATGTTCAGGAACCTCGCCAGTTGAACCACTTCTAATGTCATTTAAAGCATTATCAATAGCATTTTCACTAGAATTACTTTTAGGAGATAAAGCCATTTCTAAAACGACTTGAGCAAGAGGAATCCGCGCTTCCGGAAGACCCAAAATTTCTGCTGCATGAATAGCAGCCATAACCTTAGGACCAATAGATGGATTAGCAAGACCGATATCTTCATAGGCAATAACACTCATGCGACGATAAATAATATCTAAATCTTCCGCTTCAATTAAACGCGCTAAATAGTAAATAGCGGCATCAGCATCACTACCCCTAATTGATTTTTGAAAGGCTGAAATTATATCATAATGACCATCATCATCTTTATCAAAAAACACTGATGGTTTTGAACTGATGGCTTTTATTGAGTCAAGAGTTATATGCTTATCTAAAACGGTCATATTAGCAACATCAAGTAAGTTAATAGCATTTCTAACATCACCACTACTTAATTTAGCCATGGCCTTATAAGCATCATCACTGACAATTAAACCCTCATTTTGACTAATTCTTTTTAAACAAGTAATAATATCATCTTGCTCCAAGGGCTTAAGTTCAAAAATTTGACAACGACTTCTAATAGCAGGATTAATCTTATGATAAGGGTTACTTGTAGTAAGACCAATTAAAATAATTAAACCAGATTCTACAAATGGTAGTAAAATATCCTGCTTATCTTTATTCATACGATGAATTTCATCAATTACTAAGATTAGATCCTTATACATTTTAGCTTCCTCAATAGCAACAATAAAGTCTTCTTTTTTAGAAGAAGTTGCGTTTAAGAACTTATATTTTTTATCGTAAGAATTAACAATTGCATTAGCAATAGAAGTTTTGCCGATACCTGGTTTACCATATAAAATCATTGAAAATATTTTTTGATTTTTGACCATATTGGATAAAATTTTATTATCACCGATTAAATGTTTTTGCCCAACCACTTCCTCTAAGCATTTGGGACGATATTTATTAGCTAAAGTTTCCATATACATTATAATTATCTAAAAAATAATTCCTTTCTTTTTTATAATCTCCATTATTATAACATAGTGTTGTATTTTTATTAGGTTAAATTTATAATTAAAGAGAGATTATTGATTAAAAATATATATCTTTTAACTTTATAAATCGAATAAAATTATTTAAGCTAAATAATCAAGAAAAAGATAGTAATATAAAGGAGAAAAAATTATGAAAGAAATTGCCAAGCAAAAAGATTATTTAAATGATAAATATATTATTAAGTATATTGATTACATAAAGTTTGAAAAAAGACTTAGTGAAAATACAATTAAGTCATACTTAAATGATATTGAAAAATTATACTCTTATAATAAGAATTATTATAAATTTACTAGTAAAGATATTAATAAGTATTTAGAAAACTTAGATTATTTAGATAATAGAAGTGTTGCTCATTTAATTACCGTTTTAAGGTCGTTGTACGCTTTTTTAAATAAAGAAGGTATAATAAGTCATAATCCTTGTAATGATGTTATTATGCCCAAATTAGGGGCTAAATTGCCTAACTATTTAACGATAGAAGAAGTAAATAAACTATTAGATGTTAATTTAGTAAAGCCAAATGATTATCGTAATAAAGCGATGTTAGAACTTTGCTTTGCAACTGGTCTAAGAGTTAGTGAATTAGTAAATCTTAAGGTAAGTGATATTAATTTTAATGATTGCTATTTAAGAGTGATGGGCAAGGGCAAAAAAGAAAGAATTGTTCCCATCGATGATATTGCATTAAAATATGTTAAAATGTATAACGATTACTATCGCAATAAGCTATTAAAAAATAAGGATAGCGAGTACTTATTTATATCCAGTTATGCCTCTAAGATTACTAGACAAGCTTTCTTTAAATTAATTAAAAGGGAATGTGCTAAAAAGGGGATAGAAAAAGAAATATCTCCACATACATTAAGACATTCTTTTGCTTCCGTACTACTAAAAAACGGCGCTAATATAAGGGTTATTCAAGAGTTACTTGGTCATGAAGACTTAAAAACAACCCAAATATATACTCATTTAATTAATGAAAAATTAAAAAAAGACTACGAAGAATATCACCCTCGCAGCCGTAAGGAATAAAGCTTAAATTAAACTAAATTTCATCATTTAATTCATTAGCTCTAGCATGACATTTGCTATTATTTCTTGCACTATTATGACACTTTGAATCTCTTGCTTTAGCGCGAGCATTATTCTTAGCGTTGTTGCGTGCATTGCTTTTTGCATTGTTTTTTGAATTCATTTTGACCTCCTAATTATATTGTGAACCAATTTAAGAATTTCATACAGGATTTGAAATGGTAATTTCTGGCGATTATTTTGCATAATATTAATGTGATTATTATGGAGATTAAAACAGCAATTTTATTATCTATCTTGGCAGGCACAGCGACGAATTTAGGCATTTTCTTTACCTTTTTTAAAAAGGATAGGGTAAGGGAAGTTATAAGTATTAGTTTATCTTTTGCCATGGGAGTAATGAGTCTTATTAGTCTTAAAGAGCTAGTGCCAGAGCCAATAAGTTATTTTTTAGGTAATTTAAATATAGCAATTGCTTTGTCATTGATTTTTTTAATACCAGTAATAGCTTTGACAATTGTTAAAGTTTCAAAGATAAATATCAAGAAGGGGAGTAATCTGTATAAAATAGGCATTTTAAATATGTTAACTTTACTTTTGCATAATATTCCCGAAGGAATAATAGTTTTTACCTCTAGTGTAGCTAATCAAAAATTAGGATTTAAAATTGCTTTATCCATTGCAGCTCATAATTTGCCAGAAGGAATTTGTATAGCAATCCCAATTTATTATAGTACAGGAAATAGAAAAAAGGCTTTCTTTTATACATTTATTTCTGGTATAGCTGAACCCCTAGGAGCAATTATAACTTGGTGGTTTTTAAAACCTTTTATTAGTATTTTATTTCTTAATGTAATATTATATTTTGTTGGGTGTCTTATGCTGACAATAGTATTTTGGGAAATTTTACCCGAAGTTTTAAGTTACGACCGTCGTTTTTACATGCTAATTGGTTTATTCTTATCTTTATTTATATTATTTTTATAATTATGCTTTTTAAATAAAATTTAGCAAAAATAGATAGAAGGAGAGTAATAAAAATTTTCAATTAATCAATAGTTATTTATTGTAATTTTTTCCTTTAAAATATAAATGTTAACATAATATATATTATGTGAAGTTTAAAATTTATTTACATTTACTATAATATTCTAAAATTTTTAATTTTATTGATAATTAGTTTTTCTAAAATTTAAATCTCCAAACATATATTACATATATAGGATATCTTTTAGATAAATTAAATTTATAATAATGATTCTAATAAATATTTAATTATAATAAAAGTTATTAATAATAAATACTTATAATAAATAATATTTAGCGTCTAAATATTTAATAAGATAATCTATCTATTAATAACTAACTATTATTAAATAATAATAAAATTATAGTTAAATTCTCGTACATCGAGATTTCATAAGATGTATGATTATTCATCTTAATGCACGAAAAATTTAAATAAAATTGCTAGAATGATAATGATTTTTAATTACAAAATCAAAGGATAGATAATTTATGTTGCATGCAATTAAAAGCCACTCATTAATAATCAATTTTAATAATTTACTTTTTTAGATAGGTAAATTCAGTTTTTTATTACATCAAAAAAGCCCCCTTCTCTATCACAATAATTAATAGTAGGGGACTTACCAATAAATTAGAAGTTAAGATTTTATTTTACTTTATGATTTTTTAGCAAGAATTTCTAATATTTTTTCAATAACTTCATTAGCATTAGAGTTATCCATTTTAGTATAATTTAATTCTTTTAAGGCTTGAATTTTAACAGTACTTAATTCTTGTGTGCGCGATATTTTTTCTTCTTTTTTAGCCTCAATTTCAGCAACCCAACGACGGTGAGCTTCTTGAAGTTTGCTACGAGACGAACCACCGTTATTATAAAGATTTAGAGCTGTATTGATAATGCCTTCTAAAATGAATTGTTTATCTTCTTGTAACTTATATTCATCAGTATTAGTGTAGCACCCAGTTTTACTCATATAACCAAATATATATTTAATTTCCGGCATTGAATCCATCATTTGTAAGGTATGATAAAGATAAGTAAATGTATAAAAATTTTCACGACGATAATTATCATCTGCTAATTTTTCTTTTATTAAAGATGTTATATCCATTAATAATCTTTGGGAATCACCACTTAAACCTTTGGTATCAATACAATGGTTAGTCTCTTCCTTAGTCTTCGTATTTTTGCTTAGCTTAGCTTCTACGCTCATTAAATAATCAGTAGTTACTTTAATTTTGGATATTTCACTTTCATCGTTAATATCTAATAGTCGATATAACATTATTTTCTTTTCTTTAGGCCATTTACTTAAATCGTCTAATTCTAAATAATTGTAAACCATTTGACGAGAAACACCGAGATATTTAGCTAACCTAACCTTTGAAATCCCTAGTTCCTGTAATAATTCGTTTAAATTTTGCACTGCTAACAACTGCCTTTCGTACTTTACATATTAATTATAACATCTGTACTTTACATGTCAACTAAAATGTCGCGACAAGATCTATAAATACCAAAGTTTTTGACCATTTTTATGGACTTCTTCGATAATACCTGAGCCTAAACAAATTTCACCTTGATATAAGACACAAGCTTGGCCGGGTGTAACAGCTTTAGCCATTTTAGGATATTTAACTAAAATTCTACCATCATTTAAATATTCCAATGTAACATCATTGTCTTCACCACGATATCTAAATTTAGCACTACAACTAGTTGGACGCACATCTGTTAAATAATTAACATTATCAATTACACAAGAGGTACTCATTAGATAGTTACTATCATCACCAAAGGCAACATATAAAATATTTTTAGCAACATCTTTACCACAAACATAATGTCGTTCTAAATTGCCAGAAATGCCAACATTTCTTCTTTGACCAATAGTATAATTCATAAGACCAGTATGACGCCCGATAACTTTGCTAGTTTCAACATCAATAATATCGCCAGGGTTTGGTTTTAAATAATTATGGATAAATTTTTGATAATTTCTTTCCCCAATAAAACAAATACCCGTTGAATCTTTTTTGTGAGCTGTTTCTAAGTGCATTTCTTCTGCAATAGTGCGAACCTGTGATTTTTTCAATTCCCCAACGGGAAATAAAACATTTTTTAGGGCCTCACGATTTACTTGAGCTAGAAAATAGGTTTGGTCTTTATTAGAATCAATTCCTCTTAAAAGTAAACCGTTTTGCATTCTAGCATAATGACCAGTAGCTATATAATCAGCTCCCAATTTTTTTGCTTCTTTGATAAATAAATCAAATTTAATATATTTATTGCACATAAGGTCTGGATTAGGAGTTCTTCCCTTCTCTAATTCACTTAAGAAATATTTAAAGACATTGTCCCAATACTCTTTTATAAAATCAACACGATGTAGGGGAATACCTAATTGTTCACAAACAATTTTAGCATCATTATAATCTTGCTCTTGCGGACAAATATTTTCACCGAAGGTTGGATTACCTTCAATATCGTTATTTAAAGCTGCATCCCAATTGCGCATAAAAATGCCAATGACATTATAGCCTTGTTTTTTTAACAAGTATGCTGAAACTGAGGAATCAACTCCCCCACTCATGCCAACAACAACAGTTTTCATAGTACCACTTCCTGCAAATTATTTTATCAAATTGCAGCTCTAAAGTCCATTAAAAAAAACAAATTAACTTATCTATGATAAAATTAGAAAATATATAAAGAAGAAGGTCATATAATAAACATACACCGCTAATAATTATAATACTTAGTAATGTATTTTTAATGTTTATTAAATAATTTTTTTCATGAGTTAAAGTAAGGCCAATAACATTTTTGCCAAGATTTATGCCTCGAATAATTAGATATACATAGACAAGACAAAATAAACAACTAGTAAATATATTATAAATAAGGCCAGCTAAAAAACCTTTGAATCCTAAAACAAGCGAAAATATATATAAAGAAAAACCAATAGTAATACCTTTAAAAAAAAGAAAGATAAAATTAAGGAAATATAAAGGGACTAAAAAAGAGGTAGCTATTAAAATTAAAAATAACAGAAAATGCGTAAAAATATTATTAATTTTACTAGCAAGTAATAATTCTTTTAAATTGCTTAAGCTATTTAGGACATCATTTTTAAAAATCGTATCTTGTTTAAATCCTAAAATAAGACCAAATATAAGACCTATTACGAAGAGACTAGCTAGAAATGTTACTATAGCGTTGTGCTTTTTTAAATATTTCAATATTCTCACCCATATAAGTATATTGGCAAGAAAAAAAATTTATGCTAAAATAATATTAATTATTAAAAAAGTTGAAAGAAGGTTAATATAATAATGAAAAAGAAAACCCAAAAGATAGTTGTATGGACTATGCTAATTGTGATGGTAGTTGGTATTGTTGCTTCATATGCTGCAATGTTTATTGCCAAATAAAAGACACTAAGATTTGCGTTTCTTAGTGCTTTTTTCTTCTTGTAAAAAATCACGAATTTCTCTTAATAGTAATACTTCTTCACTAACTTTTGGTGCTTCCTCTTTCTTTTCTTCCTTTTTAGGTTCTTCTTTCTTACGCATTAAAGCATTAATTACTTTAATAAAAACAAAGATAGAAGCTGCAATGATTAAGAAATCAATGATATTTTGAATAAAGGAACCGTACATAATTTTAGCACTGCCAACCGTAATTGAAAGATTACTAAAATCATGACCACCAATAATAACGCCAATAATTGGCATCATAATATCATTAACAAGTGAACTAACAATTTTGGAAAAAGCATTTCCCATCACAACGCCTACTGCCAAGTCAATGACATTGCCTCGCATGATAAACTTTTTAAATTCATCAATCAATTTTTTCATATCCTAAACTCTCCTTTTTTAAACACCTTTAGTTTAGCAAAAAACAAAGATAATTTAAAGAAAAAAATGATATTTTAGTAATAATATTAGTTAGAAAGAAATTTTTAGAGATTAATATACTCTAAATAATCATTACTTCGCATTCGAATATTAAAAAAGTAATTGTCTAATTCTTTAAAATTATCTAAGAATTTTTCTCTATCCTCATTATTAATATCTTCATTTACTAATAAACCATCAAAACGATTTAACATGAGCATTTTATTTTCAATATAGCGTTCATTGATGAGGGCATCTACTAATGCTAGTTTTAAATCCTTATTGTTTTTTAATAGTTCGTAAGCTCCGTAAATATTGTCTAAGCAAGCAAAAGCGGTTATTTCTATAGCGAAGTCTTTAGTATAATCACAGGTTATTTTATGATTTTTAAGGTTATTATAATCATCATAACCCAAGGTAAAACTTCTGTCATTAATTCCAAAAGATTGCATAGCATAAACGCATAAAATTTGAATTAAATCTATCACTGTTAATAGTTTTGCTTTACTGCGTCCTCCTCTTCTTGCGGAAATAAATTCAAATTTATCCTTGAATTTTAACCCATCAGGAAGAACACTAATATCATCAAAAAGTACAAATTTAATCGCGTTAGCAGCATTTCTAATACCTTGCGATTCTTTAGTTCCCAAAAAAATATCATCAAGCCAAGCTGTTTTACAAGTAAAATCTAAATCAGTATCATCATTAATCATATTATTCCTACTTTCTTTTATATCATAACATAATTTTTTTCAAGATGATATCATTATCTTTTAATTTTTACTTCTTTATCTTTTTATAGTTATACTCTTAGAAGATACACGATTATCGATAGCAATCAATATTTGGTCGAATATTTCAAACTGTTCCTCGGTAATTATCGTATATCTTTTAACAAGTTCTTCCATTTTAAAAATCAGATTTAAATCTTTAGTTGAATCGCCACTACCATATCTTTTAATATATTCTCTTTGAGCCTTTAATTGAATTAAGGTTATTTCTTTATAATCTTTCATAAATCACCACATAGAAAGATATAATAGCATTTTTTAGCTAATATTACTAGTAAAAATTAATGTGCCATGATAAATTATTTGTTTATTAGTTTTCTGCAAACAAGTTATGAGAGTAATATCATTTTCCGAACTTGCTTTAAAAGTCATTACACCTGTTTTTTCGATTTCATAAAATTTGGTAACTTTATATACATATTTCTTATTTTGATAATAGAAGTTTATTGTATCATTGGCTTTTAATTCTGGTAAGCGTTTAAAAAAAGCCATTTTTCCAAAACCTGCATGCGCTGCTAAGATGATATGACTATTTTTACCATCGGAAGGAAAAATAGATTCTTTAACAACATAAATATTTTTATTAACATTATTAAGAGTACTATCTTCTTTATTAGGTAGAGCTTGATACAAATTTATTTTCGGTATTTCTAAAAGACCATTACTATATTCTAAATATTGAACATTCCTATTGCTCTTATTATCTTTAAAATTATCATCATTTAAAATAGTATTATCATTACTATTTTCATTGCTGTCATTAGAACTTTGCTGGTTAGAAAAGATTTTATAGTTTAAATTAGGAATAAAATCATTAATTTTAGTAGTACCTGAATAAACATTTTCTTTTCTAACTTTTAAGATAAGTAAGTTTGTTAGGATTACAAATATTATGATTAGAATCAATTTAATTAAATCGATTATTTTTTTAGTTTTCGTTTTAAAATGTAACATAATACTACTAGACTCACTTCTCCTAAACACATTAATTCACCGGTCATATTTTGTTTAATATAAGTATCTGGAATAGCAATTATTGGGTCATTAGGAAGTTCAATATAGATTACTTCGCCACTACTTGTTAGGTTAAATGGTGTTATTTCATCACTTTTACTATAGCCTTGGGGAGCTTCTAATTCTTTTAGATAGTAAAACCCAAGGGGCAAGTCGTTAAGAATAATTTTTCCTTCTGAATCTGTAATGGCAGAAGAAATAAGTTTATCATTTTCGTTAAAAATACCGATTTTAGCATTTTCTAGAGGGCTTTCTGTTAGGCTGCTAACTTTAGTTATTGTAACATTACCTTTCTTTAAATAATTAGTTAAAGTCATTTTGGCTTCTACGACGGCTTTTTTATTATCAGATTTTAAAGAAACATCATATTTAGTTTTATCTAATTCATAAGATTCTGGAGTAGCTATTTCTTGAAGATAATAATCACCTAGATAAAGATTATCAAAAGTAATTTGGCCTTTATTATCAGTTTTACCTTGACTAACTAGTTCATTTTTCTTAAAAATAACTTGACCGTTAATATCGGTGATATTATTTTTAGCATATAAACCAATGGTTGCATCTGCTAAATTGGTAAAACTATAGCTAAAATTATTATTATTAGATTCAAAAATTTCTCCATTTTTCTGGACTATAATTTGCCCAGTAGTTTTTTTGTTTTCAAACATGATTGTTGTATAAAAACAATTATTATCGTCATTTAAATAAGATGTGTTTTCATTTAATTCAATGACTAATGGCTTTTTATTCCATAGGTAACCATCAAGACTGATATTTTCTTCAGTAATTTCATATTTACCATAAGTTAAAATATTTGGGGTTTTAAAGTAACCTGCATTATTAGTTTCAAAAATATATTTATCTTTTTGATTATCCGGATTTTCAATAAATTCGCCAGTATTTAAATTTTTTATCTTAAACTGTAAACCAGCCTTTTTAATTGGTTGTCTTGTATCCATATCAACTTTTTGTACTTTAAGGGCATACCCATTTACTTGGACTTTCATATCAACGTTAATAGGTTCAAAGGAACCACTCATTAAAATATTTTGAGAATTATCATCTATATATAATAAGGGAACACTAGTGTATTTATTGTCCTTTTTTACAAGGGAAATGGTTTGTTCTCCTATTATAGTGCCTTCAATGGTTAGGGTGTTATTATTAAGATGAGCCGGTATGGTTGAATTAGTAAGTGAAAAGTCTTTTAATAGACTATTGGTATCTGTTAAAGAAATTTTATCATTTATATTTAAATTAATATTATCATTTAAGAAACTAATATTTTTATCATGGCTAACTATTAGTCTTTCTAATTCGGCTATTTCTTCTTGATAAGCGTTTACTTTTTTCTTACCATTTAAGGTATCAGTAAAATAAATGTCATAATCAGGATAAAAAATTTTCCAGATAAGGACTTGTGTAATAGCATACCATTTTGGGTCCTCATGCCCTTCATACATATAACCATAATAGGCTAAAAGATTAACCCGATGCCACTGTTTAACGGAGGCATAAAAACTGTTTTGGTAATTCTTAGATACTTCATTATATGAAGCATTGCTTTTTAATTTAACAAATGGCTCTAAGCAGTAAGCAAACTGATTATCACTTTTACGCCTGATTATCTGGGCTTGCTGATATTTTTTGTAACCATTATTCATTACTTTGTTAATATAAATATCAGGAATCCATTCACCTTCATAAAATTGTTCTCCGTTTGCCGCTTTAACACTTGTAAAGGCAAAATTTAATGCAAAAACACTGACTAAAATAATTATAATTTTTTGTAACTTATTCATAAAAAATCTCCTTTTCGAGGCTATAGATTAGCAAATACCTTAGAAGGCGTCAAAAGACCAGAATAAAAGTTTAGCAAGAGTTTTCTTACTAAACTTAATGTTTATTTTAACTAAATTCGGCAAATAGTTAACTAATATTACTTAATTTACAACTTTACTATTTATTAAAAAATTTAATAAAAGTTAAGCGGAGCATTAAGGATTTCTAAATTTTTTTAATCATCTTTTAAGTAAAATTTATCTTTTGGAGCTTATTCATTTAAAAAAAGTCTTGCCATTTGGCTTTAATTACCTTAAACTTGAATTTTAACTTTTTTACGATTTATACTTACCATAATTATTGCAATCTTACTCGTTATCCATTAAATAAGAAAATATTAAATAAGCAGTTTTTAAAGAATCATGACGATAAACACCGTCTTCTTCTTTAGCTAAATCATCAGCAAGTATTTTAATACCCAGTTTCTTTAGATTATCCGTATCTAAGATAACAGGATCTTTTTGCTCAGTTGTCTGATAAATATTAACTAGTTCTTTGTTTAACATGTTGTTATTAGCAATAACAACATCAATGCCTTTATTTCCTAAATAATTTTCCAATGTTTTAATATGGTTACTGACAGCGTAATTATCGGTTTCCCCAGGTTGGGTGAAAAGATTACAAATATACATCTTAGGAGCTTTAGCATTGTTGATAGCCTTAACTAAGGATTTATTAATTAAATGAGGTGCTATACTGGTTAATAAAGAACCTGATGAAAATATGATTAAGTCGGCCTCTTCTACAGCTGCTAAAACTTGAGGATTAATTTTGATTTTTCTACTGTATTCGACCTTCTTAATCTTACTTGCACATTTTGTAATTTGCTCTTCTCCTAAAATTTTCTTGTTATCTTCAGTAATACCAACTAGATCAGCATTATCCTCTGTTAGGGGCAAAATATTACCGTTGACATCTAATAATTTCATTAAGATAGGAATACTATCATTGAAATTACCTTTTATATCTAATAATGCACTTAGTAAAAGATTTTTTATTGAATGATTACCTAGAGTTTTTGATTTAGTAAAACGATAATTTAAAAGTTTTAAGGTATCGCTATCTACATTTGACATAGCAAGCATAACTTTGGAAATATCACCAACGGCAGGAATATTCAAGTCTTTCCGCAAACGCCCAGTTGAAGCCCCATTATCAGCAACAGATACAACTGCTGTTATTTCAACTGGAAATAGTTTTAATCCTTTTAAAATTTGCGACAATCCGGAGCCGCCACCAAATATTGTTATTTTTTTCATTTATTATCACCAATCATAAGTATACGATAAAGTGATATTATTTACCACTATTTTTCGCCTTCTTCTAGCATATTTATGATACTAATTCCGTAACCAGTTTTGACATTATCAATGGTAACATGGGTTACAGCCCCAATTAATTTGCCATTTTGCACAATTGGTGAGCCACTCATACCCTGAACAACCCCACCAGCGATATCAATTAGATTTTCGTCAGTAATTTCAAAGAATATATTTTTTATAGCACTAGTTTTATCAATTTTTAAAATATTAATAGCATATTCTTTAATTTCGTCTTGCTGTAAAGAAGTATAAATTGTTGCTTTACCCAGTTTTACTTCATCCATTTTAGCAACTGGTATTAATTGATTATGGATAGGAACATTATTATACTTACCAAAGATACCGGCTAAAGTGTTTTTATCTATATTACCATAAATATTTTGACGATAGAACTTAGTATTAATACTACCAGGGTTACCATCACTACTTTTAGTAATATTTGTTATAACACTTTTAAAAATAGAACCATCTTTAATTTCAATAGCCGCATTAGTATTACTATCGATAATATAGTGTCCCAGGGCCCCATATATTTTAGTTCCTGGGTCAATATAGGTTAAAGTACCGTTTCCAAGTAGGTTATCCTTAACATAAATCCCTGTTTTATAAGAGTTATTGTTCTTTTCTAATTTTAATTTTGTTGTGTATTCTTTATTATTACGCGAGTAAGTAATTTCTACTTCGTCATTAGTAGCGTATTTTTCAATTTTACTTACTAAATCTTTAATGTTGGCAACATCTTCATTATTAACTTTTATAATATAATCCCCCACTAAAAGATGACTACCATTATAAATATTATTAACCTTGTAAAAACCAACTACTAGGACGCCTTTACTATTAATGGATATGCCGACATTTTGACCACCCAAAATAACTTCACTAGAATAAGCTAAAACCAGAATTGGCATTAGCCACAACATTAAAAAAAGATTTATATTTTTTATTATTTTTTTCATACACTTCACCATTAATAGTATGGTAATGTTCATTTTCTTTATGGTGGAAATATATGGTAAAAAGAAAAGCCCCACTATTAAAGTGCGACTAAATTTATTTAGTTTTTATTTTCTTCGATACTAAAGTCTTCCAATGTATTGTTTTCAGTTAAAATTTTGTTGATACTTTCTTTGGCATTGTTTAATTTATCACCACAAATTTTGGCTAGTTGCATGGCTTCACTGTATTTAGAAATAGCTTTATCTAAATCAACATTGCCTGCTTCTAATTCTTTAACGATATTTTCTAATTCTAATAAATTTTCTTCAAATGTTTTTTCATTCTTAGTCATTTTTGGTCTCCTTACTTACTACTTTGGCATCTATCGTTCCATCTTTAAGAGCGATATTAATGACATCATCTACATTAACTAGTTTGACGCTAGTAATTACCTCATTTTTGTTTTTAACAATACTGTAGCCACTATCTAAAAGTTTCATCGGATTTAAAATGGTTACAGTTTTTAATAAAATATTAAATTGATATTCTTTATTTTCTAAAATTTTAGTCGGTTCTTTTAATAATTTATTATCTATAATTTTATGATATCTTAAGTTATCTTCTTTTAGTTTATTAGCAATAAAAAGTTGTAAACGGTCCAAAAGATTATCTAAACGCTGTTCTTTTATTTCATAAATACTTAAAGGATTTTTTAAAATTTGCTTGCTAGTTAGAGTTTTTAAACGATTTTCAGTTCCAGCAATTTTATTTTGAATAGCTTTGGTGGCTCTAATTTTTAATTGATTAAATAAATTATTTAAATCGGTAATATTGGGAACCGCCATTTCGGCAGCGCCGGTTGGGGTTGGAGCTCTTAAATCAGCAACAAAATCAGCAATCGTAAAATCTATTTCATGACCAACGGCACTGATAACTGGTATTTTAGATTCGTAAATGGCTCTTGCAACCATTTCTTCATTAAAACACCATAAATCTTCGATGGAACCACCACCACGGCCACAAATAATAACATCTAAATCATATTCTTGGGCTTTTTTTAGCTGCCTAGTAACTGATTCTTTAGCTCCTTCTCCTTGAACTAAAGCTGGAAAAAGAATAGTTTTTGCAATCGGAAATCTTCTTTTAATTGTACTTAAAATATCTCTAATGGCCGCCCCAGTTGGAGCCGTAATGATACCAATAGTTTGGGGATATTTAGGTATAGGCTTTTTATGCTCTTTATTAAACAAACCTTCGCTGGCTAATTTTTTCTTTAGTTTTTCAAATTCTAAATATAGGTTTCCTATACCGTCCATTTCCATCGTATTAACATAAATTTGATAAGAGCCAGTTGCTTCATAAACGCTAATACGGCCATTAACTAAAACTTTCATACCATCTTCCGGTTCAAATCCTACTTTAGAAGCATTAAAATTAAACATTACAGCAGAAAGCCGCGAATTTTCATCTTTTAATGTAAAATAGAAATGACCACGAGTATGGTGTTTAAAGTTAGAAATTTCCCCCTTTAAATAGACATTATTAAGATTAGAATCGATATCAAATTTAGCTTTTATATAACGATTTAAATCAGAGATTGTTATATATTTGATATCCATATCATCACTCTTTTATCATTTTATCTAAAACTGCATTAATAATTTTACGAACGGCATCATCAGAATATTTTTTAGCTAATTCAACCGCTTCATTAATCACAACAATATGAGGAGTATCAGTATATTTTAATTCATAGATAGCCATCTTTAAAATAGCTGCGCCAGTTTTATCAATACGGCTTATATCCCAATTTTTCATATACTTATTAGCAATACTAATAATTTCATCTTCATAAGTTATAACGCCGTAAACAATATCTCTTACAAATTCATTATCAATATCTAAATTGCTACTAATTATTTCTTCAACATTATAATCAATATGTTGGCTTCTATTTATATCAATTTGGTATAAAATAACCATTATTTTTTCTCTTAATTCACTTCTTGATTTCATATATATTTCTTAATCTTAATGATTAATTCCTTTCTTTCTATACTATAACATATTATTTTTAAAATTTTATAACTATTTAATTAAATCTTTTAATTTATATAACTCATTTAAAGCATCTATTGGTCGTAAATTATCAAGGTTTAGATTGTTAATTTCGGTTACTACTTCTTGATTTTCATTAGTTTGTGTATAAGCGATTTCTGGTTCTTTAACTGTATCTTTTTTCTCTTCTTCAACTAAATCAAATAAACTTACTTGTTTAGTATTAGTTTTATTATCAGAGTCTTCGTATTCTTTTAAAATTGCCGTAGCGCGTTTAAGCAACTCTTCTGGCATTTTGGCAAGTCTAGCAACATGAATACCATAAGATTTATCGATAGGACCGTTGCTTACTTTATGTAAAAATGTAACCGTACCATTTTCTTCGTGAGCTTCAACATGAACATTTTTAATAGTTTTAATTTCATTAGCTAAAGATGTTAACTCGTGATAATGAGTTGAAAATAATGTTTTACATTTAATATTTTTACTAATATATTCTAAAATTGCTTGTGCTAGACTCATACCATCATAGGTTGCTGTACCACGACCTAACTCATCAAAAAGAATTAACGAATTAGGAGTAGCATTAGTTATCGCATTACAGGCTTCTTTCATTTCAACCATAAATGTCGACTCGCCACTAACTAAATCATCAGAGGCTCCAATACGGGTAAAAATCTTATCAATAATTGGCAAAGTAGCTTTTTTTGCTGGCACAAAAGAACCAGTCTGTGCCATAATAATAATAATAGCCAGCTGACGCATAAAAGTTGATTTACCGCTCATGTTTGGACCCGTTATTAGAAGTGTATTAACATTTTCAGGCATCATACAATCATTTGGTACATATAAGCCATTACTTACAGCCTCAACTACAGGATGCCTTCCATCTTTTATTTTAATTTCGGCATTTTCGGTTAAAGTTGGTCTTACCAGATTATATTCCTCGGCACAAACGGCAAGAGAAATCAAACAATCAATTTCACTTAAGATTTCAGCGTCTTTTTTTAAGCTAAAGATATGTTCTTTTACTTTATCTTTTAATTCATTAAATAAATTATATTCCAAATCAATTATACGCTCTTCAGCATTTAAAATTAAAGCTTCTTTTTCTTTTAGAGCAGGTGAAATAAAGCGCTCACAATTAGTTAAAGTTTGACGGCGTTCCCACCCAAAGTCTTCCATGACCATTTTACTTTGACCTTTAGATACTTCAATATAGTAGCCAAATATCTTATTATAACCGACTTTTAAATTTTTAATCCCTGTCTCTTCTTTTAGTGTTTCTTCAAAGGAAGCAATAAATTCTTTACCCCCACTTCGGATACTGCGTAATTCGTCTAACTCTTTATTATAGCCTGATTTAATTAGAGAACCTTCTCTTACTGTAACCGGTGGATTTTCAAAAACAGCTTGTTCTAAAAGATTATAGACCTCTGTGTTAGGATCTAATTCATAATTAAAGCCTAACTTTTTAACATCATCAATGATATTCGGTAAAATGCCCAAGCTTTTCTTAATCTGTAATAAATCACGAGCATTTAGATTACCAGAAATTAATTTGCCACAAAGTCTTTGCAAATCATAAACTTGATATAGGTATTCACGAAGCTCATCTTTAATAATAAATTCTGTATTGATTTTTTCAATTGCATCATATCTTTTATTTAATTCTTCAATATCTTTTAAAGGATGCAATAACCAGCTTTTTAATTTACGCGAACCCATAGCCGTTTTACATTTATCTAAAAGCCATAACAGACTGTATGTTCTTTCTTTTAACCGGATAGTTTCAAATAATTCAAGGTTACGGACAGTATGAATGTCCATATTTAAATATTTATCTTTGTCAATAATATTTATCTCCCGAATATTAGAAATATCTTTCATATTAGTAACAACAAGGTAATAAAACAAGTGTTTTAACCCCGTAATAAACTTATCATCTAAGTCTTTATAAAGATATGAGTAATCATCTTCTAAATAGTGGTTACTATAAGAAATTTCAAGGCCATAATTATTTTTTAAAATTTGAATTAAAGAAAGATTACTATTATCAACTAAGATTACTTCTTTAATGCCTAAATTAATTATTTCACTTAGTAAGGAGTCATTATCATGTTTAATCTGACTAACCATACACTCACCAGTTGAAATATCGGCATAAGTTAAAATATAAACATTACCATAATCAAGAACACTAGCAATATAATTATTATCTTTAGGCCTCATCATTTCATAATCGGTTAAGGTCCCTTTACTAATTACTTGGATAACCCCTCTTTTTACCATGCCCTTGATTGTCTTAGGATCTTCTAATTGTTCACATATAGCAACTTTGTAACCTTTATCAATCAATTTTTCAATATAAGGTTTAACAGAATGAAAAGGTACACCACACATGGGTATACGCTCACTTAAACCGGCATTTTTTCCTGTCAAGGTAAGTTCTAATTCTCTTGCTGCTGTTTCGCCATCTTCAAAAAACAATTCGTAAAAATCGCCAATGCGATAAAATAATAATTCTTCTAAATGCTTATTTTTAATGTCCAAATACTGTTGCATCATTGGACTTAATTCTTCATACTTTACTTCATTTCTCTTCATCAGTACATCACGAGACTTATTGTATCAAATTTAATATTTAAAGTCCATGTTATATCGGCAATGTTTAAAAAAATCTTTATTTTAAAGAAAAAAATTTGATTTTCATCAAAAAATTTTAATTTTAAAATAAATAATTTGAATTGTTTTATTTTCCCAATCTTTTATTTTTCCTCAGTTTCACTACTCGTTTTATTGGTAATTGCTCTTTTTCTACTAAAATCTTCACTGTCTTTACCATATAGATAGGAACTCAATATTGTTTCTTTTCTTTTTGCATTTAAAATGAATATTTTTTCATTAGGAACAACTAACCTTTTTACCATCATATAATTAAGCATATCTCCTAGAGGAACAATATCATTACAATTAGTTCTTAAATTTTGAATTTCTTTTCCTGAGGTTGGATTGTAATTAGTTACACATGCCCCTACTTCAATATTCATTCCCTCAAAATTTAATTTTCTCAACTCTTCATCAAGCTGGCACAAATAATCATACTGTCTAAAGCTTATATAAGCCGGTATAAATATATAAGCAAGCTTGGAAACTTCGCCGTTTTCTTTTTCATTAATAAAATGGATTTTAATATAATTTTTATGAGTATCTGTTAATACTTCACTAGCAAACTCTTCAAGCTTTTTAACATCACTTGGTAAAGGTTGATTAAAAATAGTACAAATGATGGCATCCATTGTATCATAATGATATCCCAATCCTTCTACTAGTTTACCAAACTCATCTAAAGCCGGTAGATTATGGATTGTAATAAATTGTTCTAAGGTTATTAAACCTGTGGCACCAAAGGAGTAATCGCCATTTTTACTCACAACAATATTTGGTTCCTGATAAAATTCTTTTAAATCTAACTTACGCATATATTCCCACTTCCTGTAATTTTATGTTAGTCAAAAAAACATTCATAAAAACATATTATCACACATTTCATTTTATAAAGCAATATGAAAGTTGCTATTTGTGAAATTTTTAGGCAGATAAAACCTATTATTTATTGATATCTTTATTTAAAATGATATAAATCTTATGTTTTTTATAAAAAGCATAGAAAACATCACTAACTCCCAAGCTACTTTGATGTAAATTTTCTAAAAGCCAATCTTTGCTTTTACTTATGTGTATTAAGGTATCTTCTTGTATAACGCCATCGATTATTAAAGCCATTGGATAAGCTGATTTTAGTTTCAAAGGGTTATAAGGAAATATTGATAGTTTACCATTAGGTTCCAAAAAGGCATATTCTATTTCTTCGATACTCTTAATACTATTTTGCCGAAGTTGAAACAATAAATCATCTATTGAATAGCGGGATTTAACCATTTCTTTATAATTAATCTTACCGCTACTTATAATTAAAGATGGTTTACCGTCTAAAAAAGAGCGCACTTTTTTAGATTTTATGGAAAGGTAAGCCAAAAAAACTTCCATAATAACTAAAACGCCTATGGGGATTACCGTATTTAAAATGGTATCATTAAAATTTTCAATAGAAATAGCTACTAATTCAGCAATTAAAATAGAAACTATCAAATCAGTCGTTCCTAATTGTCCTATTTCTCTTTTACCCATGATACGGTAAGAAATTAAAATAAAAAAGTAAAAAAAGATTGTTTTTAAAGTAATTATTATTAAGTCCACACTTATCACCATCTATATTATGAGTAATTTTCATTGATTTTAAACATATATTTTATTAGGTGATGGTATGGAAAAGGTTTCTTTTTATTTTAAAAGTATAGCAATTTTTATAAGTTATTTAATTCTCCTTAGTTTTTTAAGCTCGGTATTTTATTTATATACAGGTATGTCTTATAATGTCAATTGCTTTATTTTATTTATTTTAACGAGTATTGGTTTTGCTATTCTTAACTTTTTTAATGGAAAAAGAGCTTTAAGTAAAGGCTATTTGGTCGGTCTTAAATTAGGCGGAGCTATTCTAATATGTTTCTTTCTCTTAAGCGTATTTTCTAAAGATAGTTTTTCTTTTAGTAGATTTGTTTACTATGGAATTCTTCTTTTAATCTCGGTTATATCAGCTTCTATTGGTATTAATTATAAAGATAGTAAAAGTCATTAAAGTTTTTTATGCTTTTAAAGCAAAGGTTCTTCAAGGACTTTGGAATCTAAAAATAGTCTGGAAACTTCCTTATTATAGTTTAATATTTGATAAATAATGATATTTTAATTTAAAATGACAAATTCATTACTGTCTAAATTAACATAAGAATTTGTATTAATAACTTCTTTAGTTACAGGATTAGTAATGGTTTCTAAATAATTATTTTGAATTAGATAATCTAGAGTAACTGTCTTATTGGTACATTTTTTATCTAAATAACAGTCGTAAGCTTTTTCAACGACTTTTTTATTTAAAACTAGCCATAGTTTGCTATCACTTTCCTTTTTGATAGCCGTATAACTCTTATAGCCTATTAAACTGGCCATAGCCAAAATTAAAATAGTTGATACAATTTTACTTAGAGTTTCCATAATAATTTTTAATAAACTCCTCTCTGTAAGCTAATAAACGGTCTTCTTTAATAGCACTTCTTAATTCTTCTGTTAAGTTGATTAAATAATGAATATTATGAATAGAAAGTAAACGAGCTCCAAAGGTTTCTTCACAGTTAATTAGGTGTTTAATGTAAGCCTTAGTATAGTTTTGACAGGCATAACAAGTACAACCTTCTTCTATCGGTGTAAAATCTTCTTTATATTTAGCATTTTTAATATTTATTTTGCCATAGCGAGTTAAAGCATGACCATGACGCGCTAATCTAGTTGGGGAAACACAGTCAAAAATATCAACACCATTGCAGACATTTTCAACGATATCGATAGGATCCCCTACTCCCATTAAATATCTTACTTTATCTTTAGGAAGATAAGATGTTGCATAGCGAACCATTTTATATTGAGTTGGTTTATCTTCGCCGACACTGGTGCCACCGATAGAATAACCATCAAAATCCATTTTAACTAATTCTTCAACGCAATGACGACGCAAATCCTCATATTCACCGCCTTGAACAATGCCAAATAAACTTTGATTAGGATTATTAAAGACATCTTTACCACGCTTAGCCCATCTTAGAGTTCTTTCAACGGAATTTTTACAATATTCATAAGTAGCAGGATAACCAATACATTCATCAAAACTCATAGCAATATCACTGTCTAATTTATTTTGAATCTGAATAGATTTTTCCGGAGTTAAAAGCAGGGCATCGCCATTGTATTGATTTTTAAATTTAACGCCTTCTTCAGTAATGTCTTTTCTTTTAGCTAAGGAAAAAACTTGAAAACCACCAGAATCGGTTAAGATTGGTCCATTCCAATTCATAAATTTATGCAGTCCACCCGCCTTAGCAACAATATCTTCCCCCGGTCTTAACCATAAATGATAAGTATTTGCTAAGATAATACCAGCATGGTTAGCTTTTAATTCTTCTGGTGATAGTGTTTTTACTGTTGCTTGGGTTCCAACTGGCATAAACATAGGTGTTTCAAAAGTGCCATAATTAGTGTGAATAAGACCAAGTCGCGCTCTGGTTTCTTTATCTTCTTTTAGTAATTCATATTTTATTTTCATAATAGTACCTCGCTTTCAAATTATATCAAAAAAACAGACTATCGTCTAGCAAGATATAATCTGTTTTTAGCATATTCACTTAGAACTACATTAAAGTTTTCAAAAGTCATTTGAATATTATTTTCTTGTAAATAATAATAAATAGCTATTTTTTCCTCACTAGTAAGTTTGCGATATTCACTACCAATCTGACGCTTTATAGTTAGATCATTTAAAATGCTTTCTAAAGTTATATGCAATGTTGCCCTACCTTTAGTAGAATTTTGAGCAACAAAAGTATAAAATAATTTACCATCTTCATAATTAAGAAAATTCAAAGCTTTAACACGATTTTTTAATTTTTCTAATGGGTAACTAGTTACACCATAGTAATCAATAATACTAAAGCTGCGTCTGGTTTTATTATCTACGGGTACTCCATTATGTAAATAGTAGCAAATATAGCCTAATACTTTTTCTAAATATTCTTGTTCATATTCATACATTTTTTGCATATGGATTGTTAGCTCATCTTGGCATCTCGTTTCGATACTTGCCTCTTTTAATAGTCTTTGCATTTCTTTGAAACTAATTTTAGAATTGTATTTTTCATAATAATAATCGCAAAAATCTTCAACGATCATATTTTTTTCTAAATATTCAGTTAGTATCTTTTGTCTCTTTTCCATAGCTGTAACATTAACTGACTTTTCTTTAGATACTGGCACTTTAGACTCGGCAAGTGCTTCATCAATAATATTAATTATCATTTGCTCTTGGTTAAATAAAAAACTTCTAATTTCATCGTTATTAACGCCATTTAAACGCTTAGTAA
The DNA here is from genome assembly GCA_934096535.1 of uncultured Bacilli bacterium. Taxonomy (GTDB): domain Bacteria; phylum Bacillota_I; class Bacilli_A; order RF39; family UBA660; genus CAG-605. The sequence goes on from CAKOMC010000005.1 coordinate 36,731, forward strand.
AATATTTTATAATAGCATTTTTAGATCGTACTAAAATTTTACTATTAGCATTAGAAACAATACTCTTAATCTTTTTAGCTTGATTTTCAGAATCACTTTGAATTATCTTGATAATCTCGTGAGCACAAACTCTAACTTGCATTTCTTCATCATTACTAGCTAATAAGTTATTTAACTTTTCTTTTTTTATACGATAAAGATTTTTTTCGCAATCAGTAGCACAGTTAACTGCATAGATTTCACCGTATTTTTTTATATCTTCCGCAGATAAACCGGTATCACTCGTTACTTCTTCTAAAGCTAAATCTAATGGCATTAGGCGGTTATAAGCGTTAATCAAGGCTTGAAAATATTTCTGATATTCATCTTTCATCCAATTTTTCTTCAAAATTTCCGCAACTTCTTCTTTTGATAATTTATCCTCTTTAACAACTAATATTGGTTTTTTATCTTTATTAGCTTTCCTCTTAGCTTCTTTGGCCGCTTGTTTTGCTTCATCTCTAGCCAATTCTTTAATTTTTAAGAATAAATAATGCACTTCTATCAACTTTGGTGGCATTTCTTCTTTCTTTATTCTATCTCGATGATAATACACATCGCCTATAATTTTGGCTAATTTTAGAATGTCCATATCTCTTTTTTTAGCAAAATTTTTGGCTATTTCTATAAGTTCAGCCTCGCTTTTTTTATCTTCAATAGCAGTACCTATTTCATAAAAGCATTCCTTAGCAATTGTTCTGTTTTTTGTCATTTTAACTCCCCCAAACATGCTATATATACTAACACATCATAAAAGAAAATAGCAAGGCTTTTTTGGCAATTTTTTTCTTATTTAACGGTCAATTAATCATTAAAGTAAATTTTATTAAATAGCCTCTTTAAAAAGAAAAAAACTTAGATTACTCTAAGTTAAAAGTTATCTTATCGTTTGATATTTGACTACCGACAACCGCACTTGTTGATACGACCTTACCACTACCAACTATTTCATAATTAATATTTAAAAGCGTACATAGCGCAATTAATTCACTTTTAGTATATCCTGTAACATCTGGTAAGGTAAAAGCACTGTTTGTCTTTAAAAATACTCTGGAGCCAATTAGAACTGTAGTTTCTTTATTTGGATATTGTTTAGTTACAGTAGTACCGTTTCCTAAGATAACGGCAGTAAGACCAGCCATCTTTAGTTTTTCTTTAGCACTTTCAACATCAGTATTAACAAAATTATCTAAAGTAATAATGTTATTTGAAGTTGTATTTTCTAATTTTTGCTCTAAGTTTTTATATTTAACTATTTCATCAATAATGTTAACAACAGCAGTCGCCGCATTTTTATAAGGTCCTTCAAATTGTTTAACCGAAAAATAAATTATATATTTAGGATCTTCATAAGGAAATAGCATAGCAAAAGATCTAATATAATCATAAGTGCCACTTAAATAACCCCGACCATTAGGATTAGGAATCTGGGCAGTACCAGATTTTCCTATAATATTAACAAGATTTGAACGGAAAAGACGAGCATCAGTTTTACCAGAAGTTACTACATTATGCATCATTTCTTTCATTTTATCAGTTGTACTTTTTTTGACGACTTGACCTAGTTCTTCTTTTTTGGCTTCATATTTTACTTCTTTAGTATTACTATCTACTATTTTAGAAATGATATATGGTTTTAACATGATGCCATCATTTGCTATAGTTGTTAAGGCTTGAATATTTTGAATAGGCGTAGTTGTGATACCTTGCCCAAAAGCCGCAGTAGCAATTTCGGTTGGATAATTAAATTTAATCGAGCCATTTACCTCATCAGGTAAAGTAATTCCTGTTTTTGTTCCAAAACCAAACCTCGCATAATATTCATTTAACTTGTCTTTACCCAATTTTTGACTAAGAATAGTAGCTGCCACATTAGAAGAATAATTAAAACCTTCATCAAAAGAAATACGCCCCCAACCGACATTATTAAAATCTTTGATAGTAGCATCACTAACTTCTATAGTTCCTGACATATAAGTTTCATCACCATCATATAAATCATTATCAATGGCTGTCATAAAGGAAAAAATCTTCATGGTTGAACCGGGTTCATAAGCATAAGATACTAAAGGATTTAAATAGCTTTGCATGTTTAATTTATTAGCATCAAAAGAAGGTGAAGCCCCACTAGCTAAAATAGCCCCCGTTTTAGCATCAGCAACCGTTAAAGTTAACCAACTAAATTTATAGTCTTTAGCTAAAGAATTTATTTCTTGTTCAACAAATAACTGGATATTATTATCAATAGTTAGATAGATATCATCCCCAGATTTGGCTGCTAAGACATTTTCCTCGGCATAAGGAAGTTTGTAACCATAATTATCGGTTTGATATTCACTAAAGCCATTTTCACCCTTTAACTCATCATTATAATATTTTTCGATACCCATTTCACCAGTTATATCACCAGAATCATCTTTTTTAGAATAGCCAACGATATAAGAAGCAAAATCTCCCATCTGATAATATCTTTTAGAACTCGTAACAAAATCTAAGCCCGGTAAATTTAATTTTTCAATTTCTAATTTTAAAGTTTCCGTAATATCTTTAGCATAAGCAAACTCAACTTGATACTTATTAGATGTATTTAACCGATCATAAATATAATCATAAGTCATATCTTTATAACCATTTTTTTGAAAAACTTCACTTAATTTTTGAGCAGTAGCTTCTTTATCAACTACATGTTGAGGCTTGTTAGGATTGGTTGTTCTTGACTCACTAAGATAAGCAATCAAAGTATAAGAGTTAACTGTTGCGGCCAAATAATCACCATTATTATCATAGATGGTTCCACGATGGGCATAAAGAGTTTTTTTAGTTGTATTTCTTTTTTCAGCATATTCTTTTAAATCAATGCCATCAATATTTTTAGCTAAAGATAGATAAATTAATTTACCAATGGCCCCTACAAAGCATAAAATCATAAGAAAAGTAATTAGCTTACTTAGTTGAATATTTTTTAATTTTTTTGTCTGCATAAATACCCCTAATTTTTCTTTCCATCAATGCTAGTAATGTTATTGTTTTTATATGATAAACCATTTTTATCAGCTATTTCTCTAATTTTATCAAGAGAAGCTAATTCATTTATTTGCATATTAATAGATTCATTTAATTTTTCCTGTTTTTCTATATTATTTTTTAGCTTTTCAACTTCGATATTAACTTCACTTAATTTGGCTCGGGTTATAACTTGTAAAAGAGGTGAAAAAATAAGGATTAAGACAATTAAAATAAATAGATGTTTATCCCTTTTTATATTCTTTTTATTATTCATTTTATGGCTTCCTTTTTTATTTAAATTTTATTTACATTTTTTATATTTAATTTTTATATTTGAATTAAAAAGGCTAATTTATATTATATTTTTTCGGCAACACGCAATTTAGCACTTTTACTACGCGAATTAGCTTCTAATTCTTCGCTACTTGGTAATATTGGTTTTTTAGTTATTAATTTTAACTTAGGTTGGTAAGCAGCAGGAATTTCTGGTAAACCTTTAACCAAATCACTTACTTCACTTTCTTCTTTCATATATTTTTTAACTATACGATCTTCTAATGAATGGAAAGTAATTATCACCATGCGTCCCTGCGGTTTTAAGATATCAGTTACATCCGGCAAAACATCTTTTAAAACGGATAATTCTTTATTAACTTCGATACGGATAGCTTGAAAAATTTTCCGCTCAGGATGATTTTTGTAAAAGTAGTTAGCACCCACGGCCTCTAAAATAACCTTAACAAGTTCTAAAGTAGTCTTTATAGGTCTTTTAGCCACTATTTTATTAGCAATTAAACGACTTTGTTTTTCTTCCCCATAATTAAAGAAAATATTAGTTAGTTCTTCTTTTTTATATTCATTAACAACTTGCTCAGCCGTTAGATGACTATCAGTATCCATACGCATATCAAGTAAGCCATCTTTACTAAAACTAAAACCACGACTAGCAGTATCTATTTGGGGAGAGGAAACCCCTAAATCGAAAACAATACCATCAATTGCCGTTACTCCTAACTCTTCTAATTTAGCTTTTAAATTCACAAAATTACTTTTTATTATTGTATAATTAGAATTTATTTTAGCTAATCTTTTATCAGCATAATCAATAGCCATTTTATCTTCATCAAAAGCGTAAAGATGCCCCGTTGTTAATTTTTCTAAAATTTTACTAGAATGACCACCAAGTCCTAAGGTAGCATCAACATAGATACCATCTTCTTTAATATTTAAATTTTCAATTGCTTCATTTAATAAGACACTATAATGTTCCATAAAAACCGCCTTTCTAAGTATTTGTCCAAGTTAATCTTACTATAATTTAGAATTTTTGTAAATAAAAGAGCCTAAAAAGTTAGGTTTAGACATTATTTTTACAATCTTACTAATCTTTATTTTTTTATTTAAGTGTATAAAAAAGAACCTGTTTATTTAGGCTCTTGATGAATATTTACCGTCTTTAGTAGAGATAATTATATGCTCTCCTTGGCTAATAAACATTGGTACTTTAACAACATAACCAGTTTCGATAGTCGCATCTTTTAGGGCATTATTTGTAGTGTTACCCTTAGTTGCTTCCGTAGTTTCTACTACTTCAAATTCGATTTTTTCTGGTAAGTCGATACCAATTATTTCCCCTTCATAGAAATTAATAACGATTTCTAGATTTTCTTTTAAATATTTCTTTTCTTCTTCTAATTTAGAAGCTGGTACTTCAATTTGTTCGTAACTTGCAGTATCCATGAATACATAATTATCACCAGTACTATATAGGTATTGCATTGGTTTTCTATCGATATGCGCTTTTTCTACCTTAATATTAGTATTATAAGTATCTTCAACGATAGAACCTGTCTTAAGATTTCTTAATTTAATCTTAACGAAAGCAGCACCTTTACCAGGTTTTACATGTTGGAATTCAACTATTTGACATAGTTTGCCATCCATAATAATTGTCATACCATTTTTAATATCGTTAATATTGATGTTCATAATATATGCCTTTCTTTATTATTTTTTTTCTTTATGTGTTGTTTTTCTACCGCAATTACTACAAAATTTCTTAGTTTCTAACTTTTCTGGAGTATTTTTCTTATTTTTACTTGTAGTATAGTTTTCGTGCTTACATTCTTGGCACGCTAAAGTAACATAATTTCTATTTTCATTTTTAGCCATAAGTATCCCTCCTTTGCTTCACTCCTAAGTATTTTATCATACTTTTAACCATTTGCAAACAAATAATTAGTTATTTCTTTACTAATTAAGCGAGATAAGGGCGCATTATATTTAACTTTAGCATTTTCTAAAGAAATGTTAGGGTTCATTATAACCATAGAATACTTTGGATTATCTTTGGGCATAAAGACTGCAAAAGTGGTATTTATAGTAGTGATATCTTTACTATAATAACTCTGAGCCGTCCCGGTTTTACCCGCAGCCTTATATTTTTTATCAACATAGTTATTAGCCGTTCCTCCATTTACTACTTGATAAAATCCTTCTTTAATCCGGTTAAAACTATCTTTATCTAAATCAATAACATTTAAAATTTCTTTATCTTTCTTTAAAAAGGACATTTTATAACGAGTCCCCCTACTAGCAATTGTATTAATATAATTTAAAATTTGTAAAGGAGTATAAGTGTCATATTGGCCAATTGCTAAGTTAAGATAAAGATCACTAGAAACATTAGATCCTTTAATACCAATATTTTCTTTAGGAAAATCAATACCTGTTGAACTGCCAAGACCAAACAGGGCAAAAATATCACGATACAAATTAAAGTTAGCAATAGTTACCGGTAAATCCATATTATATTTATAGGTATTACCAGTAAGTTTTATAGCATTTATAAATTGGAAGTAGTTACTTGATTGCTTAAGCGCCGTTATATCATCTAAGTAGCCCAAATCTTTAAAGGAACATTTTTTAGGAACATGATGAATTTTAACACAACCATCTTTAATTTTTTTACCTTTTTCAATCACATTATTTAAGTAACCCACGCTATTAGAAGCCCCTTTAATTACTGAACCTACTGTATAACTGTTAAGCATGATGTTACTGCTGACATCGCTAAATTTACCATCAGTAATTTTAAGACCACTAATTGCTAAGATTCCTCCGGTTTTAGGATCACCGATAATACTATAATTGGTATCAAAGTATTCAGTATTTGCCATTTTTTTAACTTTTAGCATATTATTTTTTTGTATTTCTACTAGTTTTTCTTGTAATTCTAAATCTAAATTTAATACAATATCCTTCCCTTTTTGACCGGCTTCAACAAGTTCTAAGGAATTATCATCTTTTAAAATATATTTATTCCTAGTTCCATGTAAAGTTTCTTCATAATAAGATTCCAATCCCGAAATGCCAACTAAAGTATCACTTAAGTAGCCCTTTTCTTTATAATAGTTATAGTCTTCTTTTTGAATACTTGCAACCGTCCCAATGATAGAAGGGATAATATTATATCTATTTTCTCTTATATAGGTATAATCACAAGAAAGACCAGTTATGTTATACTCTAAAACTTGCATACAAAGATTATCACTTACATTACTAATAATTTTCTTTGTATCATAATAATAGCCACTAGTTAAAAGATAATAAGTATGAATAGCGATGCGCTCTTTTAAAGTATATTTATTGATTTCAGAATTTAATCGCTCCATTTTTAAGTTATAAATATCCTCGCTATTAAGGGTACGATATTTAATTTTTTCTTTATCTTCTTTAGTTAAAAGATAGTCTGTATTTTCAGTTAGAAGGTAATATTTTTTTAACTCTTGAGAAGTAGCTTCAGTATTTAAGCTTAAGATATTCATTAATTTAGTTGCTAGGTCAATTAAATAATCAGTACTAGGATTATTAATGAGACGAAAAGTAATAACATTAACCTTTTTATTATCGATTAAAACCCGCCCGTTAGTATCAAGAATTCTTCCTCTTTCTTCTTTAATATCATAAACATATTTAGTACTAATTCGGTTATATTCTTCTAGATAGTAAGCATTGTTTTTAAAACGCAAATCATAAAAGCGATAAGTAAACAAGCCAAAAGTTAAAATTATAAGAAAAAATAAAATTACGCTTTTTCGCATAAAAATCACCATTATTAGTATAGTTAAGTACTCTTAAATCATACTATTTATGGGGTGATATTTTGTATAATTTAGTTGAAGGGGTTGTAAATAAATTATCTTTAAATGATATATTTAATTTTGCTAAAAAAAATAGTGTTAATCTTTCTAATGAAGAAGCTAGTTTTATTTTAAATTTTTTAAAAAATAATTGGTATAGTCTATTAAAAAATCAAAATATTGAAATTATAAATAGTTATAAAGACAATTTTAGTCCGAATAATTTTCAAAGAATTAAGGAGTTATTAGAATTCTATAAAGATCGCTATGGCAGACTTTTTAGATAAAAATAAAAGGCATTACTAGAAGTTAGATCTTCTTTGTAATGCTTTTTAATTTGCATGATAAAACTGTCTACTTTAAAAATTCGGTTAAATCTTCTTTACTCATAAAGCCAACATTCTTAGCAACGACTTTTCCCTCTTCAAAAATCATTAAAGTAGGAATTGACATGATACCAAATTGTCTAGCAATCTCTGGAAATTTATCGACATTAACTTTCAATATATTTTCATCCATTGTTTCTAAAACGACACCCATCATTTTACAAGGTCCACACCAATCGGCATAGAAATCTACTAAGATGCGCCCCTTTTCTATTTCTTCAGCAAAATTATCTTTTTCTAAATATTTAATCATTATTTGTACTCCTTTATTTTCTATCTCTTTTACTTTTTTAACTATTTTTTTTCAGAAACTTGATTTTTGAAATTTTCTAGAATACTCTGGGCATTAGGAATTTCAATTTTTTTCTTGCTTATTAATTTTTTAGCTTGGTCTTGGGAAATAATATTATATTTAATTAAAATTTCAAAGGCTTTAGCATTATACCCTTCTTTATCATTTTTATAAGTATTACTTAAATCTAAAATCTCATCGATAGCCGCTTTCGGTTCTTTAAATTGTTCCGTTAATACCGGCGTATTATTTAAAATATTAGTAGCAAGGCTCGAATCTTTAATAAGAAAAGCGGTGTTGGAAAAACAGTTTAACATAAAAAGACCAGCAAATATTATAACATAGTATTCAATAAAGCCAAAGAAAAGACCTAAAATTTTGGAAAATAAGCCAAAAACAATCGTTAAACGCAAAATGCTTTCTAAAATGCCACTAGCAAACACCACCACTTTTAGTAAAACTTCTAAAATAGCAAAGACTATTAAGAAGGCTATTCCTTCATAAATTAGAATGTTAAAAACGGTTACACCAGCAAGTTCGCCGCCAAAGTTAAAAAATGGTAAATGCAAATATAAAAATTCGGATATAGGATTTTTTAGTTGAAAAGCTAAGAAGATAATCAATAAGGTTCCCAAAAAAGAAACGGCACTTTTGATGACTCCAGCTTTAAAACCTACAACGGCTCCAAATAGCAATAAGATAATTATTATCGCATCAATTATACTAACCATAAATAAATCAACTCCTCTACTTTAAGTATATACTAATTAATTTGAAAAAGAAAGTCAAATATGTTAAAATTTTTTAAGGGAGTGATACTTATGACTATTGTCTTTAAAATTAGTGATAACCTTAAAAATATGGTTATTAAATATTATGAAAAATATATGCCTTTAAAAACACCACCTTATGCGGTTTTTCAAGTTAAAAACTATGATACGACTATTACTTTATACGAATCAGGGAAAATTATGTTTCAGGGTTTATCGGCTGATATCGAATCTTCACTTTGGATAGAGCAAGAACGCATTAAAAATAATCGTTATATTGATGCTACTGGTAAAGAAAAAAAGACTTCAAATAATAAAAAAGACCAAATAACTTATAATAAATACCACAACATGGCAACAATCGGTAGCGATGAGGTTGGAACAGGTGATTATTTTGGACCGATTGTGGTCAGTGCCACTTATGTTTCGAAAGAAAATATTGGCTTTTTAACGGATTTAGGCGTTCGCGATAGTAAAAAAATCACGGATGAAAAAATTATTGAAATTGCCCCAGCAATTATCAAAAAAATACCTTATGTTACTTATATTTTAGATAATGATTCTTATAATAAGTTACCTTTAGAGAATCGTAACATGAATAAAATTAAGGCTATTTTACATAATAAAGTTTTAGTTTCTTTATTAAAAAAGGATACCTTTGATTATCAAGCTATTGTTATTGATCAATTTGTTTATCCGAAAAAATTTTATGAACATATAAGTGATGCTAAAGAAAAAATTAATAATGTTACTTTTATGACAAAAGCTGAAGATCAGGTGTTATCCGTTGCTTGTGCCTCAATTATCAGTCGATATGTATTCTTAAAAGAAATGAAAAAAATAAGTTTAGAAATTGGAACCCCAGTTATCTTGGGCGCAAGTGATAAAGTAGATTTACTAGCCAAGAAAATCCTTGATTCTAAGGGTGAGGATTATCTTAAACACTATGTTAAATGGAATTTTAAAAATACCGAAAAAATAAAAAATCTTTAAAAAATAAAAAAGTATCCCATCAATAATTTTGATATAAATGTGATACTTTTTTTATCTAAATAAACTTCTTATTATAGGCATTTGGTTAGCAAAAATATTGTTATTATTTAAAGCATTCAATTTTTCTTTAGGAATGATTCTTATTTCTATAATAGTTTTAGTATCTTTTAAAGTATTTACAACAAAATACATATTTTCTAATTCTAAAACATTTTGAGGTTTTAAAAAGTAAGAATCGTAATAACCACCATGTAAGTTAGGTTCAAGATTTAAAATCTCTTCTTCTAAATTCTGTTCGTAAATGCAAAAAGGCTCTATAACAAGATTATAATCAAGACTACATACTCTTGCAGCAGTACTATAAACAGCTAGCATATCATGCTCGATTATTTCTTCTTCCCTATCATTTAAATTTTTATAACTTAAATCAGGAAAGAAAATATTATACTTTTTACTTAAATACAAAAGATAAGCCCGATACTTAATTAATAACCTCTTGTTACTACAAATAATATTTCCTATTTCAACAGCTTTATTTTCATCATAAAACATGGCACTTTTTAAAGCGTAAAACAAACAAAAATTGAATACTTTACTGGCTCTCATATAAGCATTGCATGATTTTTGATAATCTTTTTTATGAAAATATATTTTTCCTAAAACAAGATTGGCATAGTTACCCCGGCCATTTGGCATATTTGCAAAGGGTTCTAAAGCAATTTGAACTTTATCATAATCTTTCATTAAAGCACTAACAAGGCCGATTTTTTCGACTGTCTCATCAACCACCCTTTGATTATGACTTTTAAGATTATTTTGAAAAAAACTTAAAGCAACGGCATATTTTTCTTCCATAACAGCAAGATTGCCGAAACATTTATTAATTTCTTCTTTATCTTTGACATTTTGTACTACCACTAAATTTAAGGTCTCTTTAGCATCTCCAATTTTTCTTTGTTTAGTATAAGATTTAACAAGACCAATATAAGCCATATTTTGATTACGAAGATGTTTATATTCATCTTTTTGAAAAACATTTATCTCTAAAATTTTTTTAAAGTAATATTGAGCCAACTCTTGAGACTCTTCCTCATTTTTACTCAAGTAGTAATTAGCAACTTCAGTTATCAATCTAAGATCATTAGGAATATATTTTAAGGCTTCTTGATAAAAATTAAACATCTTAACATAACTTTTTTGATTACGATAATAAATTCCTAATTCCATATAAGCTTGACCTTTAAAATTATCATCACCATATTTGGTAATAAACTCAAAATAAGGTTTTATTTTGGAAAATGTACTATGGAATATACCATAAATCTTTTCTAAAAAGAAAGCAGCCTCTACTTGTTCTGGCAAAGTCCCTGTTTGATAAACTTTTTGAAATAAAGTTTCTGATCTTATTAAGTCCTTTGTTTGATATAAATTTTTAGCTAATTCTAAGTCACTATTCTTCATTGTATTATGTAATCAGCATTTAAAAAACTGATTAACTTCCCTTTCTTTTTTTAATTTCTTTTTATTAATTTTGGCCTATTTAAGCATTTAATTAGTTGAAGAATTATATTATCTAAACAATTTACGAACATTATAATCACTTTTTAATGTTGTTGCTAATGACTCTTGGTCTAGTTCATTTTTACTTTTCATGACAACTTCTATTGGCGTGGTCGTACTTTTAAAAGTTTTAACAACAATATAATCACGATAGTTCCAAGCTACAAAAGGAACATGAATAATATAAGTATCATAAATAATATCGGGTATAAAAGTAACATGCGTATTATTTTTCACATTTTCTAAATTATTTTTAATAATGCCATTAAAAATATAATCCCAAGTATAACCTTCACGATAATTTAATTGGTTATTATAAACAGCATTATCAGCTACCCTTTTTTCATCATGTTCCAGAAATTCCTCTGCTAAGGGAGAGATAACTGTATAATCAGCACCTATAAAAGCAATATTATACTTTTTACTTAAATAAATCAAATAAGGCATGTATTTAGCCGTGTTGACATCAGTTAAAAGTAAAAGATTAGTAACCTTTATAGCTAATTGTTCATTAAAGTGCATAGCACATTTTAAAGCATCAATAAAATACTTGGGATTATCATAGCCAAGGCTTAGATAAAGACCATAAGCTCTAGGATAATTACCTTCTTGTAAAAAAATACTTGCCAAGGCAACGCTTCCCCCTTTTGTTAGAGGCTTGTCTGGATAATTTCTTTCTAAAATAAGTTTACTTTCTTTATTATTTCTACTTAAAGCTTGTAAAACGGCTACTTTTTCCTTCGTATATTCTCTTATATAAAAAGATTTACTTTTTAAACTTTTTTGCAATTTAGCAATAGCTTCCGGATATTTTTCATAATAAAACATCAAATCAGCCTGAATATCATCAACTAATTCAGCATCTTTTTCTGTTACAATTTCTACTTTATTTAAAAAGGACAAAAACATTTTAATATCGCCTTTGCGTAAATTTATTTTAGCAAGACCAATATAGGCTGTGTTAATGCCAATAACTTTTTTCGATGGCATTTTGGCATTTTCACTGGCTTTTATTAATTTATAATAAGTTTGTTCAGCCTCATTAAGTTTTTCTAATTTTAAATATAGACTAGCCAAATTCCTCAAACAATATGTATCTTCAGGAAATAGTTCTAAACATTTTTGGTAGTAGCTTATAGACTCTTTATCATTTTCTAATAAACGATATTTATTAGCTAATTCAAAATAAGCCTGCTCTTTTTGTCTATAATTACCACTCATAATAACATAATCTAAATAGTTTTTAGCATCAAAAAACAATTCCCCATCGCCTCTTAGAGCAATCTTGCCCAAATAAAGAATGGCTTCTGTAGCCTCAAAATCACCACTATCTTCTTTTGCTACTTTTAAAAATTCTAATTTGGCTTCGATATATTTTTTCTTATTATATAATTCAATTGCTTGTTTTAAAGTTGTGCTATATTTATCTGTCATTTTAAGTCTCCATTTCAGTCAGAAACTATAGTATAAATGATTAATATAAGCCTTGTCAATATCAGATTGAGACTAGTCCAAGACTAAATTGGATTTAAAGATACATTTTTTAACTACTTACACTTTTTTATTATAAAGAAGATAAAATAGTTATTTGTCTTTAAAAAACATTAAATTATCATGATAATTAAAAACTAAATTGCTCTTAAATGGTCATTAATCAAAAACTCCTGCATAAATTATTTTAGAAGGGTGAATATATTATGAATTATAAAGAAATTGTTACCAAAGCAGTTATTGCTAAGGGAA